>CAKRCJ010000508.1 GCA_934307185.1 uncultured Roseburia sp. | reverse complement strand
AGATACACAGATCTTGCATCGAATTCTGATTTCATGATTCTGAAAGATTCTTCTATTTCCCATCTGTCATGGTTTATTCTGGCTATATCAGCAGAATCATCATCAGGGTTTGTACATACGGCATAAAAGCCATCATATTTTGCTTCTTCTTCAACAGCGTTTATATTTAACTCATAGATATGAAATATTTTTACGATGTATTTATTATATTATATATTTTACTAAAACTCATCTGAAACACCATGGTGAACACGGCAAATGGCAGTGAAATCAGTACCGGAATCATGTACTGCCTGCAATACACAAGCAGCTGGTCATCCGAGCCAAGAAAATGACACAGTGGATTCAGAAAAATAAAACAGAGAATTGCCAGAATGACACTAAACCCGAATGCCACCGCCATCAGCAGTGAGAAAATTTCCCCCGCTTCCAAACATCATCCGTATTTACCCAACGGGCAACAAAAATCCCGTCCACGGTTGTATACAGGTTTCCAATTATTTCTCCCCTTTATTCTTATTTATTTTTGGTGCATTTTTCTTTACCTTCTCCAGAAGAATATCCGCAAATCTGGTCTGTACCGCAACCGCCACTTCCAACTCCGCATCATCCAGCATATCGATAGCTTCTTCCTCATACTGAAGCAATGGCAGTATCAGTTTCTTCGCAAACTCCTGTCATACTTTGCCTGTGGAAATGGAGTCAGTCATACGCTCTCTATTTTTTACATTGCAAAAACAGTACGTTTTCGTACTATACGGTATAATAGTATGAAATCGTACTGTTTTCAAGTTTTATTTTCTTTCTATATGTTTAAATCTTTTTCTTCGATTCTTTCATCCACAGCATTAACTATACATTCTATGTTATTTATGTATACTTCCACAAAATCCCTTGTAATGTCAGTTTGTACTGCTGTTTCATGACTTCTGTCATTTTGGTGGGCAATTTCATTTCTTCTTCGAAACAATTCTTCCACAATTTTTGTACCATCTTTTTTCGATATTTCTTCTTTATCCCTTGGGAATGCCTTTACCATTACCGGTATAAATCCAATTCCTATTAAATTCAGCTGGTCACGCATACTTTCAACAGAAAGAAAAACATCTCTGCTGAAACGATGATTCAGATATTCAAAAAACCATTCATTCGATGATGCAACTGAAACAGCTTCCTCAACCTTTGACATCGGAACTAAAAACGAATCATACTTTGGAGATTTTTCCCAGTTTCCACAAAACATCTGAAACATACAATACTTACTTCATGCAGATAAAAATCCAAAAGTCCTTCGGCTAAAACAATCTGAGAATGCCATATCATTTTGCACCCCTCTTTATTATCACTTTGAAAAAGAGATTCAGCCACATCAAACTGTTCTTTTACAGCCTCAATACTTTCATTAAAATGATTTTTTATCTGTTCTCTGGAAAAATGCACAGGAACAGGAATTATTATTGCAGGAACTGAAAAATGCTTTCCTGAAGCTGATCGATGTAAGCCGG
>CAKRCJ010000507.1 GCA_934307185.1 uncultured Roseburia sp. | reverse complement strand
CTTTTCAGGTAAAAAACAGTTATAGTATTTTAGGAGTTCAGAGTGCTATGATTGAGAATGGACTTCCTGATGATATCAGCAATGAAAAAATAGATATGATAGAACTCCGAGCTATAGAAAAAGAAGGCGGATCAATCGGACAGTTATATAAAAAGCTGAAAGAAGAATTTGAGGCTGATAAAAGCATCAAGGTAAGCCGGCTTTCATTGCTGGGAACAGAAGATGAAGCAATTGTCATCACAAATATTTCATGGAGAAAATTACTGCCATTATATAGTAAACACAATGGATTATTGAGCGACAGTTGTGCAAATTATACAAGTGCTATTTCTACGAAGGTTATGTTTCATATTAATGATAATAACGCTGCTGTTATAAAAAACATGGAAAATAATGGTGACGTGAATGAAACAAAAATATGTGATAAGATGTGCAAATTAATCAATGAGATATACAAAGATTGTAATGACGTGCGAAAAATATCAGAAAAAAAGAATTTAATGATGCTTGTTAATTCTCTACGTAGATTTGAAAAAAAGAATCAGCTATTTGCGGATTATAATTTCTTTACATTATTTATGCCGTTGTATGTATTCTTACGGTTACTAAAAAAGGGCAACGATGGGAATACAATCTTCTACTATGAATTTATGAAAAGCATGAGATTGAGAACTCAGAATTTTACAAAATCAGACCGTGTGTTCTCACAAGTGGTAGATTTTAATATGAGATACTTTGATGTTCCAACGAAATTTATAACATTATATAGTGCTTATATTTACAGATTTAAAAAAATGCTGAATTTAAAAAATGCAAAAAACTATGAATTCTTGATTTGCCCAGGTGAAAATGGACAAATGGAAGTCAAGGAGATAATGCCAAGAGTTTCAAACGAGGAAAGATTGTTTTTGGTTGGAGTCCCAGAGAGCCAGATGTATGCCCCTAAGTTGATGTGCATTATGTTGGGGCACGAAATTGCACATTTTGTAGGAACCAGTATCAGGTGTAGGGAGAGCCGGGCAAAAAGTCTGGCAAAAATGTGTGCAAGGATGATCGTATTATCCATGCAGGCATATTTGGCAAATGAAAGTGATGCGGATATTTTGTGGGGAAATACGGGGAAAGCATGGGAAAACTGCGAGCAAAAACTTGTACAGTGGCTGGATTTTTATATAACAAGAATCCAGGATGAAAATTATCTCAAAGAATATTACTATAGTAAAGAGTGCTACAATGAAAAAAATCTGAAATTTAATAAAGAATATTATTGTCATACAAATATGCTGAAAGACACACTTTCTATGTCTATTGCAGAATTCTTGCAGGAAAGAGGAAAGAACACATTTGGCTTTGCAATTCAGAATATGTATGCCAATAATACGGATGAAAAAATAAATAAGCAGCAGTATTTTGAACAAATGGGCGAAAAATTACAGGAATGTATTAACGATTTTGTGGCACCGGTAAAAAAAGGAAATGATATTTTAAATATGCATGGTGGAATAG
>CAKRCJ010000506.1 GCA_934307185.1 uncultured Roseburia sp. | reverse complement strand
TTGTAGTGTAAAAATAAATTGTAAAATTTCTTTCCTGCTGCCGTTCGTTACCTTAAGACGATAGCCGCAAAATCTGCTGCACTACATTAACCTAAACTCCGGTTTAAAATGTAAAAATACTTGCTTGCAAGATGCATCTATGATATTCTAAGAAAAAGCATATTTCGAACAGAGTCTATGGCGTAAGCCGTTATCTTATTTTCTAATTCATTTCAGAAATCTATGCTTTTAAACCCAATCAACTAATTTAAGAGCAGGAGAAGTCTGAAAATGGTACTCCTGCATAAGGAGAAAAAGAATATGAGAGACACAAACAACAATGTAGCCGTCAACAGAAACTATAAGGATACCGTTTTCCGAATGTTATTTTCGGATAAGAAAAATCTGCTGTCGCTTTACAATGCGGTGAATGGACGAAGCTACACGAACCCGGAAGAACTGGAAATTGTAACACTGGAAAACGCAATTTATATGGGAATGAAGAATGACTTAGCGTTTATTGTGGATACGAATTTATATCTCTATGAACACCAGTCTACCTATAATCCGAATATTCCACTGCGGGATTTGTTTTACATATCCAGTGAATATCAGAAACTGGTCGATAAAAAATCACTATACGTATCCAGCATTGTAAAAATCCCGGCACCACAGTTTATCGTATTTTATAACGGGACGAGGAAATCAGCCGACAAACAGGAATTAAAATTATCTCAGATGTATGAGAATTTCACAGGTGAACCGGCATTAGAACTTACTGTGACGATGTTTAATGTGAATGAGGGGCACAATAAAGAACTGATGGAACAGTGCCAGATTTTAAAAGAATATGCCATGTATGTTGCAAAAGTCCGGAAATATGCGCAGAATATTAAGTTAGAGAAAGCGGTTAATCGTGCGGTTGACGAATGTATCAAAGAAGGAATTCTTACAGAATTTCTAAAAGCGAATAAAGCGGAGGTTGTAGCTGTGAGCATATTTGAATATGACAAAGAAGAAGAGGAAAAAAAGCTGCGGAAGGCAGAATATGAAGCCGGCGAGCGTGCTGGAATTGAGATTGGGGAACGAAAAGGAAGAGAAGCCGGAATAAAATTAGGAAAAGATTTAGGAAGAAAAGAAGGAAAAAACGAAGGAAGAATTGAAGGAAGAACAGAAGCAATCCGGGAAACAATATTCAATTTTCTTACGGATTACGGAACGATATCCGATGAACTAAAAACGTTTTTATTACAGGAAAAAGATGAAGAAAAACTATTTCAATGGAGTAAAATTGCGGCTAGGGTAAACTCCATAGAAGAATTTCAGGAGAAAATCAGCTAACGGTTAAACCGGAGTTTAATGAAAAATATATGACGCTGCCACATTGTCAGGTTGCGTTATGGATTTGAAAAGACTTTTTTGGGGAGTCTACTACGAATAAAAAACGCAGGGATGGCATCGAAAGGTAGTGTAAAATAGTTTGTGTTTTTGGTAAAAAATAACTCCTTTTTGGTAAGAATTCAGATATGACAATTCTTA
>CAKRCJ010000505.1 GCA_934307185.1 uncultured Roseburia sp. | reverse complement strand
GTTATCGGCAAAAATAGCCAGATAAACGGCATTGACGCAAAAACCATATTTAGGATCCCTTTTTACACATATCAAATATAGTCAGGTAAATTTTTACCACAAGCTTTTATTATTTTGCAGTGTAGGTTCTGTATGCGATATAGCTGACCTTATTATCCTTTGTCTTGATATAGATCTCGACCTTGCCGTCATTAATCTTGTAAGCCCCAAGTCCGCTTGCTGCAGACGGATATACCTTAGTTATTTTGTCTGTGCTGTCTCCGACTTTAAGGCCTTCTTCAGTAGCAACATTGGATGTTAGAAGTGTAATACTTGCTACCTCATCTCCTGACTGTGTTTTATTCTGCTGAATATAAAACTCAACATCCTTATTTTTTCCGTATGTATATGCCTTATTTACATATCCGTTTGCACAGGAATTCACATCTCGGCTGCTTGTTTCCTTTCCGAGTGATTCAAGCGCTGTCTTTCCGTTCATTCCTATCTCATATCTAACCTTATTATAAGTAAATCCATAGCTTTTTGAAGCCTGTGCTGCAAATGCGCTAATAGTTCCAAAGCAGAACACTGCTAAAGTTAAAGCAACTATCAATTTCTTAAAAGTTTTCATTGTATTTTTCTCCTTATATTATGTTGTTTACAGATTTTTAAAAAGCCTTAGGTACATCATTTTCATCAAACTGATGAAGTCTGCGCGTTTCATTGCTTGATGCGCTTGTGCTTTCAAGTTCATCTGTCGTAACCTGATCCCAACCTTTAAACCCTGTAAAAGGCGTGCAGTCAACATGACGGTAGTGATCTCCTATCTTGATCAAATTCCACCAATGATCAAGATATCCGTCTCTTGGATCTTTTGTATGGATGATCATATCCTTTATGCCTATTGCCTGACACAAATAATGGAATACGCTGGCTTGTCCAAAGCAGTTAGCGCTTTCTGTATCAAATGCATATGCTGCAGCATCCTGAATATTGCTTCCATCTCCGCCTATGGCATTTGCATCAAAACGGAGATTATAAGCATATTTAAAACATGCTGTTACTTTTTCCTCATCCGTAGATAAACCTGCTGTCAATTTATCGGCGAGTTCCTTTGCATATTCTTCAAGCTCTTTCTCAGAATCTGTGAGCTTGACCCTTGCATCTCCGTGTGAATCAATAATATATGGTATTCCCAAGATTTCAGTTTCTGTCGATGCAAGCATTGCTCCGTTTTTATCGAAAGCATAATACTTGTCATCATATGCAGCAATTACCGTATCCTTGAATGCAATGTTATTTTCAGAATAATAATACCATGTTCCGTTCTTCTTCTCCCAATGTTCAGGAGCAGTTTTGCCATCTTCAAGTACGTAATGCAGAATAGTCCCGTTGTTGCTGTACTGTTCATTGGCCTTGGCATATACATTAAAAGACAACAGAACTGTCAATGCCCAGCTGAATATTAAAACTTTGGATATGTGTTTCATTTTGCACCTCATTTCTATGCATTTTTATATGCACAGTATTGAAAACCACGA
>CAKRCJ010000504.1 GCA_934307185.1 uncultured Roseburia sp. | reverse complement strand
CTTCTAATGTATTCATGCAGCTTTTAGAACTTTCTAAAAGGGGCAATGTCATCACAGAACAGAATGTGAATTATGCCCTGTCTTTAGCAGCAGAAGAAAAAGAAGCAGCAATCGTGGAAATTGACAAAGACTGTATCTGTCATACGATTAATGGAAAACCGGTAAAACCGAAAACCATCGGACAGAAAAACTATGTCGATGCCATAAGACAGAAGATGATTGTATTTGGCATGGGACCTGCAGGTACAGGTAAGACTTATCTTGCGATGGCAATGGCAATTACTGCGTTTAAAAATGAGGAGGTCGGACGGATTATTTTAACACGTCCGGCAATTGAAGCGGGAGAAAAGCTTGGATTTTTACCGGGAGATTTGCAGAGCAAGGTCGACCCGTATTTAAGACCGCTTTATGATGCCCTTTATCAGATTATGGGAGCCGAAAGCTTCCAGAAAAATATGGAGAAAGGGTTAATTGAGGTCGCACCTTTAGCATATATGCGAGGCAGAACGCTTGACAATGCGTTTATCATTTTAGATGAAGCACAGAATACGACACCTGCGCAGATGAAGATGTTTTTAACAAGAATTGGGTTTGGCTCTAAAGCAGTTATTACCGGTGATGCAACACAGAAGGATTTATCTCCCGGTACAGCTTCTGGATTAGATGTCGCATTAAAGGTGTTAAAAAAGGTAGATGAAATCGGAATTTGTGAGCTGACAAGCCAGGATGTTGTGAGACATCCGGTTGTCCAGAAAATCGTAAAAGCTTACGAAGATTATGAAAACAGAAATAAAAAGAAAACAACAGAACCAAAAAGAAAGTGGGAGAAAAGATAAATGCAGGAACGTTTTGCGGCGAAGAGAGTTTTTCATATTGTGCTGATATTTTGTGTCGCAACCGGCTATTCGGCAGCTGCAGGCTTCCTGGGAAAAAGTTATTTAGACACGAAAATATGTCTTGTATTGATTGACCTTCTTTTCTTTTCCCTTTTTCTTATGATGTTAATTTCCGAGCGGAAGGAAAGGCATATTGCGGCTAATCTGGAGTCTGATTACCGGAAGATTTTTTTTGGCTTTTTGGTCTCAGCCATTCTTATGCTTTGCTTTTTTAAAGTGCCGGCTTATATCCGTCCGGTCATTTTAATTCCGATGATTATGACAGCACTTTCAAACAGTGAGATTGCTTTTTGCGCGGCAGTCTATCTCTGCACAATTTTTGCGGTGGCATATCAATGCTCCGCTTATGAAATACTCTGCTACAGTCTTTTAACCGTTTTCGGCTGTATCCTTGCAAAAACGATGGAGCATATGCTCCCGGGCGAACGCAGAAAGAATAAGCTTTGGTACAGTCTTTTGATTTTATCGTTACAGACGGCTGTTCCGGTTTTCTTTTATTATTTGAATTATCAGGAGTCCTCTTATGTTATCATAGAAGAAGGACTTTTATCGGGCTGCATCTGTATTCTCTTTGTCCTGTTTGTATATCCGTGGCTTGTAACGAGCAGAATAAAAGAAGTGGACAGGCTGTTAG
>CAKRCJ010000503.1 GCA_934307185.1 uncultured Roseburia sp. | reverse complement strand
GTATAGTATAACACATAGTTTTTCATAAGAAAAGCATTTTTTTCAGCTAATCATTCCACCTGCCATTCCTGCACAGGCGCATAGAATAAATGTCGTCACTGTTTTTACCAGCTCGATATCCGCTCCCCGCTTTAAAAAAAGCGAAGTGCAAAACAGTATTAAAAAATAAAAGGTTCCCACAGCCAGACCCCACAGGAATTTTTTATCTTTTATTTTTTTCCCGGCAAGAATTCCCCCAAGCAGTCCTGTCACAATGTAAATTACAATCACAGCAATTTTTACCGCTGCTTCCCCTAACTCCATTTTATATAGAAGTAATGCAAGAAAAAGTAACAGCAGGGCACTTATCACATACATAACGAACAATACCACAAGAAGCACTTTTGCAGGGTTTTCTTTCGCATCTCTCGCTTTTAACTTTGTTTTGATTTTCACCCGTCCACCACCAGTTTACCGTTTCTATCAAACTATATGAAAAAGAGCAAAAGATTATTCGAAAAAATGAAAGTCCATTCTTCTCTATTCAAATTTCATAACATAGGATGCATCGAAGTTCTCATGTGCGGAGAGCTTATTCTCATAAGCACGTTCCTCTAATGTTCCGTCAAATCCTACTGCATCACATCTTCCATACCATGGCTCAATGCATACAAATGGTGCATCTTTTCCTTCCGGCGACCAGATAGCAAATAACGGTGTGTCAAAGGCCACTGTCACATAAGGCTTTCCGTCCGGTGTTACAAGTGATACCTCCCCGGTCTGTTTTCCTTCCACCATATAAGTACAGCGGTCAAAAAATCCCGGTGTGAAATAAACTTTTTCCTCCGAAAGTGGCAGCACCAAATCCTCGTCCATAAGTGCAAGTCCGGTGTCTGTCGTATTTCCGTGATGGTGTACTTCCTTTAATCCGGCAAAACGCAAGCCGTATCCGAGTTTGCTTTCTTCGCCATTTACAGGGCATAAGAACGCCGGATGTGCTCCGATGGAAAAATACATTGTCTTTTCATCCGGGTTTTCCACCTTCCATAAAACTTTTACTTCGTTATCCACAAGTTTGTATCCAATTTTGAGTACAAAAGCAAATGGATACTTTTCTAAAGTTTCTTCATTTGAGGAAAGGGAAAACCATATTGTATCTTTTGTCTGTGACACAAGGGTGTGCTCCATATCTCTCGCAAATCCATGTTGTCCCATGGAATAGGTTTTTCCTTCATAACGATACTCTTTGTCTTTGCAGCCCCCTACAAACGGAAATAGAACCGGTGAAGTTCTGCCCCAGTATTTTTTATCGGCATACCACATATACTCCCTGTTATCCGGTTTTCTCTTTACAGACTTAATTTCTGCACCAAAAGAGTCGATTTCTACGCGTAATACTTCGTTTTCCAATACATATCTCATAGCTGTATCTCCTTATGATTTTAAAGAATACCGGCAAAATGCCGGTATTCTGGTTTTATAATTCACAGTTATTTACAGTTCTTGGGAATGGAATGACGTCACGGATATTAGACATACCGGTTAAGTACATAACGC
>CAKRCJ010000502.1 GCA_934307185.1 uncultured Roseburia sp. | reverse complement strand
GTAATTGCTGCTGCAAAGAGAGCACGCCAGATTATCGCCGGCGATGAACCAATGGCAGAAAAGGTTACATGTCCAAAGCCATTATCTATTGCTGTAGAAGAACTTTATGAAGGAAAAGTAAAGATTATACCTGACACAGAAGATCAGGAATAATTCCATGATTTATCAGGGCTGCCGCACTGTTTATGATAGCCGACTTGTGCGACAGCCCTTTTGCCATTTGAACAAAGGCAGAAGAAAAAAGAAAGAGAGAATTGAATGAAATTATTATTTGTATCACTCGGATGTGATAAAAATTTAGTAGATACGGAATTTATGCTTGGAATGTTGCGTGATGACGGCATTGAAATGACAAATGACGAGACAGAGGCGGACATTATTATTGTAAACACTTGCTGCTTTATTAACGATGCCAAAGAGGAAAGTGTGAATACCATTTTAGAAATGGCGGAATATAAAAAAAGCGGTTCGTTAAAGGCATTGATTGTTACAGGCTGTCTTGCCCAGCGCTATAAAGAGGAAATAAAGACAGAGATACCGGAAGTAGATGCCATTCTTGGAACAAATTCCTACGAGGATATCGTAAATGCTGTACATGAAGCCTTAAACGGTAAGTTCTACGAGAACTTTAAGACATTAGAAGGACTTCCTTCCATCCGTACCAAAAGAAGTGTAACAACCGGCGGACATTTTGCCTATTTAAAAATTGCAGAGGGCTGTAATAAACGCTGTACTTACTGTATTATTCCATATATCCGGGGGAATTACCGGAGCGTTCCGATGGAGGATTTGATTGCACAGGCGAAAGACCTTGTGGCAAACGGTGCGAAAGAATTAATTCTTGTTGCGCAGGAAACAACACTATATGGTATTGACCTTTATGGAGAAAAATCGCTGCACCGTTTATTAGATGAGTTAAATAAAATCAATGGTCTGTTCTGGATTCGTATTATGTACTGTTATCCGGAAGAGATTTACGAAGAGTTGATTGATTCTGTTATCCGCAATGAAAAAGTCTGTCACTATCTTGACATTCCGATTCAGCACTCAAACGATACGATGTTAAAACGCATGGGAAGACGTACCAGCCATGATGATTTAGTCAATATTATTACACATTTAAGGGAGCGTATTCCGGATATCACACTGCGTACAACATTAATCTGTGGTTTCCCGGGGGAAACACAGGAAATCCATGAGGAGTTAATGCAGTTTGTAAATGATATGGAATTTGACAGATTAGGTGCGTTTACGTATTCACCGGAAGAAGGAACTCCTGCGGCAACGTTTGAAGACCAGGTGGACGAAGAACTGAAAAAAGACTGGCAGGCAGATGTCATGGAACTTCAGGAAGAGGTTATCTTTGATAAGAACGAAGAGATGAAGGGCAGAGAGCTTTACGTCTTTATTGAAGGCCAGGTGGATACAGAGAATACCTATGTGGGAAGAACTTACCGTGACGCACCGGATATCGACGGATATATTTTCATTAACACAGATGAAGTATTAATGACTGGTGATATTGTCAAAGTGAAAGTG
>CAKRCJ010000501.1 GCA_934307185.1 uncultured Roseburia sp. | reverse complement strand
TTTTCCATAAAAACGATGAGATAGACCGGTTTCATGTCACGATAGGTAAAGCTCTCTTTTTTATTTTTCAGATAATTATACTGGCGCATAATCATGTCGGCGGTATAGCAGCTGGCGCGTTCGCCGGGAAAGTCGTAGCCGATTTTCTGAATTTCCACATTCATGATAGAACCGTTTTTAGTGCTTACAATAATATCTGCAATAATGAAAGAGCCGGTTTCTGCAATCTGGCTGCCTTCGCGAGATAAGACCTGCTTAATCTGGACCGGTTCACCTAAAATGGCAGATAAGAAATGTTCTAACCGCTCCGTTGTGCCGCCCGGCATCATAACATGCTTAAATACAGAATCGTAAGTAATCGCGAGACCGTTTTCTCCCATAATAAAATGCAGTAGTTTATCTCGGTAAGCATTATCCATAAGATTAAAAGTACGGAAAGAATCTTCATCGGTATTTTGACGGATGAAATCCAATGCTTCCTGCTCAGAGATTGGTGTACCGAGAATGTCGGTAAGTGTATACGTTGTTTTTTGTTGTGCCATAGGCAAAATCCTCCTTGTAGTAGATATGAAATAATTTTTTCTGAAAAAGTGACGAAGCGTCAGATTTTTAAGAAGACTACGGACGGAACTGTCCGTGAAGTAATTTTATGATATCATGGTGTGTTAGATTTTACAAGTGTAAGAAAAAATAATAATTGCAAATTTAGAATTTAAAATTTTCTGTGGAAGTTTGATGGTAAGTATATCTTTCTGTTTCGAAAGAGTTACAAAAGCAATTAGTAAAGTCCTTTTTATTTTCAAAGAAGGAGGTTCAAAACATGAACAGTACAGCGTTAGGTGCAGAGAACATTATTTTTATTAGCGAAGCACATGAGAAATTCTACTACGAGAAATTAAAAGAGGTAAGGTATCAGGATGTGTAAAAACAGAATGTTTGCATGAAGGTTGGCAGACCAGCGGAAGCGTGAAAGTAATCAGAATGGCATTCAACTTATATTGCAATGCCACACCTTGTGCAGACCTATCACAGCATTAGTGACGAACAGAAATCTATGTTTGGAGGGAACTAGAATGGACAGGAAGCTCTTGGAAAATGTCCGAAATGTGGTGGGGATGTAGTAAAAGGAAAATATGGAGCTTACTGTAAAAATAAATGTGGTATGAATGTCGGGAAGGCTATGGGAACAGTTCTTTCCGATACACAGAACAAGAGTATGCTGGAGGGAAAAAAGACTTTCGTCAAAGGATTAAAGGGAAAGAAAGGAAGTTATGATGCCTATCTTATCCCGGAAGGAATCGAGGATTATTCCTATACCAAAGATGACAGGGAAATCAAAGGTTCACAGTATAAGGTCAAGTTGGAGTTTTCAAAAGAGAAATAAAAATGTATTGCTATTGTACGCACAAATTAGTATAATATAGCTAGAAAAGGAAACACTAAGATTTTTGAAAGGAGTGTTACATTATGGCAACAAAATCAGCTAATTTGTACGCAAGAATAGAGCCGGATGTGAAAGAGCAGGCAGAAAGCATCTTGTCAG
>CAKRCJ010000500.1 GCA_934307185.1 uncultured Roseburia sp. | reverse complement strand
TCTGCTTACTCTCAGCCCGCCTGTGCGAGCACCCCGTTTTTAACAATACAGCTCTGCTGCCGTATATCATTTTTCAGTTATCCACATCACTTGCGTAATGAGAAATTATTTTCAACAACAATTTTATTATACACGTTCACAAATGAATTGCAAGGAATTTATTTCCGCTGCACTACACAGCGCTTTTTATAAAAAGCTATTCCATAGCAAAACACCTCATCGTAATCATCTTCAAATTCTTTCGCATACATTCTTTCATCAATCTGAGCTAATGCCTTCTCACAATCGTCCTGCATTTTGTTCAATGTTTTTGAATATTTTGCTTCAAAAACCGCAGCCTTTGCGCCACGGATATCCGTCACTACAATATCACTGCGTCCCTCTCCATGCTCTTTATTCGATTGAACTGCATATCCTGCACCAGCGAAAATTCCTGCTAAAAATGCATGATAAAAGTCCTCTTTATAATCATGATAACTGATTGTCATACGAAGCAGGCGGTTCATTTCAGCAGTCAGTTTTTCGCTGTCTCCTTCCCAAACTGCATCGAATAACGTTTTTCTGTCATATGTTTTCGCACTGTCATCAAACCATTTTTTTACAGATGTCTCAAAAATTTCCCTGACTTCTGCATTTGGAATAGTAAGTGCAGACATTCCATCTGGTAATTCTGTCTCTAACTGTTCTTCGCGCATTGTGGTAAGGTATCCGGTCAGATATAAAATACTCCAAAGATTTTCCTCAGAAGAATGAATATAATCGTAAGTCAGATTTTCCTCCACCTGCTGGATAATATATCCGCCTGCCATTAATGTTTCTAATTTTTTTGTAATACTGCTGCCCGCATAATCAATAAAAGAACGGATAATTGCATTATCGCTCGTATTTTTCCAGTAGCTTGCCGGTTTTGCATCCGGCCGGCACTGAATATCTCTCAGATAATTCATGACATCCCACGGACAATAAATATCATAATCCCCAAAATGATAACCGTCATACCATTTTTTCATATCCCCTGCATACTTTAACGCGTCTGCATCTTCTAAAAGTTTATCCACCTCTTTTTGGGTAAAACCAAAATATTCGTTAAATCTCGATGCTGTAATTGAGTCTGATACAAAATTATTTGTTCCTGTAAAAATACTCTCTTTGGCAATTTTCAAGCAGCCGGTTACTACTGCAAATTTCAGGGAAGTATTATCTTTTAATGCTGTGCTCATAATCGTTTTGATTACTTCTAACATCTGCGCGTAATATCCATTCTGATTTGCCTTTGCAATCGGAACATCATATTCATCTAACAACAAAATAACCGGCTTTCCATAATACGACTGCATCATTTTCATAATCGTAAGAAGTGAGTTCTGTAATTCCTGAAAAGACGCTTTTCTGAAAATCAATCGGTCAAACAGCTCCCTCTGATTATCCGTGATGTTCTCTCCCTCTTTCAGATAGGCATGTTCATCACAATATGTGGAAATGAGAAATTCAAAAAGACCAAATGCATTTTCAAAAGTTGTGCCATCAATATCTTTAAAGGAAA
>CAKRCJ010000499.1 GCA_934307185.1 uncultured Roseburia sp. | reverse complement strand
TGTACATGTGGTATGATAATGCGCCCTGCATAACACCCTGTAAAACCGTATCTCTCGGATCAAATGAATCCAATGGATTCTGAAAGATCATCTGCATTGCGCTTCCGGCCGGCATAAGTCGTCTGCTGCCGGTAAGCTCTTTCCCGTCAAACAGAATAGTTCCGGAGCTTTCTTTAAGCAGTCTTGCTATCATATTGGCAGTTGTACTTTTTCCGCAGCCGCTTCCGCCTACAAGGCCGAGGCATTCTCCCTGAGCGATAGAAAAGCTAACATCATCAACCGCCTTAAATACCTGATGTCCTCTGACAAATTGTTTGCTTAAGTTTTGTACAGTTAGAAGCTCCATCAGTTTTCTCCTATGCATAAGCATGCCGCAGTGTGTGTTTTGCTGATCTGCGCATTTTGCGGTGTTAATTCATGGCAAATATTTTTACATTTAGGACATCTTTCCGCAAATGGGCAGCCTTTCATTTCTGCTTTAAATGCCGGCGGGATCCCCGGAAGCCCTTTTGAGATATTTCCATTCAAATCAGGAACCGCCTGAATCAGCGCCTTTGTATAAGGATGACAGGCATCATGCAAAATTTCATCCCTGCTTCCGTATTCAACGATCCTGCCGCCGTACATAATTGCAATATTATCTGAAATTGCAGAAACCACGCCAAGGTTATGAGATATCAATATCATTGATACATTAGAGCGTTCTTTAAGCAGCTGTAATTCTTTTACGACCTGCAGCTGACTCGTTACATCCAGAGCGCTTGTTGGCTCGTCTCCTAATATAAGCTTTGGGTTATTGATCATTGCTGCAGCTATCATCACACGCTGGCACATTCCTCCGCTAAGCTCAAACGGATAAGCTTTAAGTATTCTCTGCGGATCCTCAAGCAAAAGATCCTCCATCATTTTTGCTGCTGATGCATCGCTCTCTCTCCGGCTGACCTTCCTGCCGTGCATCCTCATGGTTTCCAAAAACAGCGAGGAAATCGTCTTGGTTCCATCCATAGCGGCATAAGCATTCTGCGGGATCATAACTATATCTGCGCCACGGAGCTTTCTGAGCTCTTCACCTGAAAGCTCGGTCATTTCCTTTCCGTCAAAGCAAATGCTTCCTTTAATCCGACCTGAGCCTACTTTTTTAAGCATCATAAGCGAACGCAGCATCGTGGTTTTGCCGCAGCCGCTCTCGCCTACTATGCCGAGGAATTCTCCTTTTTTTACCGTAAAGCTGATATTTCTTGCAATGTCTATACCGTCACTGTATGAAACACACAGATCCTTTACGCTTATCATATTGTCTTGTTCCATGAAAATGACCCCGTTTATTACATCAAGGGCTGCATAGCATAGCACGCAGCCCTCACCTGATCGATCATTATAGTATTAGTTTTCTGCAATAATATCCTTGTTAAGAAGATAATACTCCGAAGGGTTTGTCTTAAGCCCCTGAACATCTGCACCCATTACATAATAATACTTAGAGTGACTTATTACGATAAATCCGGCATCCTCATCAATTTTATCCTGGATCTGCTTTGCAAGCTCAAC
>CAKRCJ010000498.1 GCA_934307185.1 uncultured Roseburia sp. | reverse complement strand
TATTTGCCGGAATCGCTGTTTATAGTCGATATTTTTAGTCTTCGGAAACATCATCATCTTCATCAAACGAGAACTCAGTGTTTTTGCTTGTTTCTGCGCTAATGAGATTTTCGGGATTTTTAGTTTTATCCGTATCTGTGTTGTATTCCATTTCATTCATTGATTTTTTATTTTTATCGGCCTTTTCATTTTCAATATTTTTTTGCGCTTCGGGTTGTTGCTGTATTGATTTTTTCAACATAGGCAAATTATCCCGTTTTGCCAGTTGTTCTTCAGATAAAAGTTCTTTGTCCGTCGCATCTCCACAGATAATGGTAGCCTTTGGAAGCTGTTCACTTAAAAATTCACAGCGGTCACGGTCAATTTCAATAATTGTTGTCTTAATACCGGACATAAGGAGCGCCTTGGCAAGATAATAGGATACCTTACCGCCACCGGCAATAATCGTGTTGGAAACACGTTTCTTTTCCAGACCGATTTTCCGGAAAAAGTCAATCGCATCCTTACGTTTGGCAACGATAGTGACAATATCATTTGCTGCAAACTCAAAATCACCGTTTGGAATAATGACTTCGGAATCATTTCTTGTGATAGTGCATACTAACACATCATTACAGTGCAGTGTTGCGTGGAATTTTGAAAGCTTTAAACCACATAAAGGAGAGTTACTTCCTATTTTAAAGTGAAGAAGTTCGACACGTCCTTTGGCAAATGTATCAACACGGATGGCAGAAGGAAACTGGAATACTTTGGAAATTTCATTTGCAGCGGTAAGCTCAGGATTAATAATCATGCTAAGTCCGAATTCTTTTCTTAAAAATTCCATTTCTTCATTATATATAGGGTTGCGGATACGGGCGATGGTCTGACAGTGTCCGCGTTTCTTTGCAATAACACAGCAGAGCAGATTTTCCTCATCGGAACCTGTGACTGCAATTAAGAGGTCAGCAGTTTCAATTCCTGCCTGCTTTAATACGGTATGGCTTACACCATTACCTACAATACCCATAACGTCTAAAGTGTCAGTAATAAGATTGACTTTTTCCGGACGCGTGTCGATGACTACAATATCGTGGTTCTCATTGCTGAGTGCCTCTACAAGTGTGTAGCCGACTTTACCACATCCAACAATAATAATATTCATAATAAAATGCCTTTCAAATTGATAAATATATAAAATACCGAGTTCAGTATATCACACAGTATTCACAGAAGATAGGGAAAAATTTACTGTTTCAAAAAAATTAAAAAAATTTTGAAAAAACACTTGCATTATGAAACGATATCATGTAAAATAACTACTGTTGTGACATTGATAGCGTAGAAACGCGAGGTTGCTGCATTAGATTGCAGGTTTTCCGTGGAGCGAATGTCAAGTTAAGAAACTGGCGACAAGTCACTGTATCACGAATAACATCTACAAAAGGTAGAAACAACGTGTCGAATCATCAACGGGAAGATGTTTTGAGTCGGAAAGTCGATGACACGCACGGGAATGTGTACAGTCACCGCTTGTCGTACTGATTTATAAGTGCGAAAAGGAGGCGACTTTTTTT
>CAKRCJ010000497.1 GCA_934307185.1 uncultured Roseburia sp. | reverse complement strand
ATGGACCATCGATATCTCCAGACTCTTTTTCATAGGTAGTAATATTTACTCCATCCAGTTTGGAATATGCCTGATCCGAAGTTTCCAGCAGGGCAGTTACCGTCACATTATCCGGCTTATCCTCTGTTTCTTTGACCGCCTGTGCATTTCCAAGCAATATCTGATAATTACCGAGCAGCGGTTTGGTAATTTCATGGGAAGAAAATACCGGAAGCAGATAGGTCTGGTACTGGTAATAATATCCCTTATTTGCTTCAAGCACAATGCCCTCTACCGGTTCCATGCCGTAATCCGCCAGCAATGCTTTCAGATTTACCTGTTCTGCTGTAATAAAGTCCGTCAGGACAAATAATTTACCGCCGTTTTCCCCGTAATCCCGCAGCATTTGCAGTTCATCCTCCGAAATATCTTTCTGCGGTGCAAAAATAAGTACGGCAGCTGCATCCTCTGGAACTTTTCCCTCTTTTACAAGGCTCAAATCCGTAAGGGATATATTTTCATTGGAAATTGTTTTTTCAATCTGGGAAGAATAATCGGAAATGGACTCTTCCCCATGTCCCGTCAGCCTGTATACTACCGGTAATTCCTCTGAAGTCACATAATCAAGTGCCGATGTGATACAGTTCTCCCCATCAAAAGAACTCGTTGATTCATACTGATAGGTGCTGTAATTCATGGAATAATCCGTTACATAAATATCCGTATATGCAATATATTTTCCACGTTTTTCCCCAGATACAATTACACTGTTGGATGACACATCTTCATCCGTGTAATCCTTTGCGAAATTCGGGTATAAAACCGGATCTTTCAATGCCACTTTAATATGTTCATTCTGCGCTGCATACCTCTCTAAAAATTCATACAATGAGGTATCCTTTTCTGTCTCGGACGCAAGCAGATAGATGGTAACATCTTCTTTTATACTTTCTGCTATCTGTGTACTCTGTTCCGAAAGCGAATAAATTTCTTCCGGTGTGGTATCAAATTTTGTTTTATCCGTTGGCAGACTGTTGACAAATAAATTAATTCCTATCACAACCGCCACTGCGATAATTGACATTACAATGCTGTAAAGTCCTATCTTTAATGTCTTTTTCTTCATTTAATTCCACCTCCGTTTTTCCATTACCTGTACCGTGAAAAACAGGAATAAGAAGATAATGCTGAGATAATATACGATGGTTGTCAAATCAAACATACCATTGATAAAATTCATCAGCCGCTGAAACAGGGAACATTGCAGCAATACCTTCTGAAATGCACTTTCAAACACACTCTTTTTTACAAAAAAGAGAATCGTAATTGCCACTTCCCCGATAATTCCCACGGAAAATGCCGTAATTTTACTCTTTGTAATAAAATAAACCAGTACGGCAAAGAGCAGCATAACTGCCAGAAATGCCACAAAAGAGCTTGCCGCATCCGTCGGTACATAGTTGGACAGTCCGACACTTAAATAGCAGATTAAGACTGCAAAAAAACACATGACAGCCGCCACAATCTGATTTTCCGTCAGGGATGACAAAAACAGTCCGACCGCAATCAGTGCACAGCCAAGCAGATAAAATGCAAACA
>CAKRCJ010000496.1 GCA_934307185.1 uncultured Roseburia sp. | reverse complement strand
CTTCGTCCCCTTTTTCGCCTTTCTCTCCACGTTCTCCCTGCGGTCCCTGTATTCCGGGCGGACCGGTATATGTTCCGCCTTTTATCTTTTCCTCCGCTTCTGCAACCAGGCTCTTCGCCTTATTGCTTGCTGTCACGGCTTCATCCTTTGCATCGGAAGCCTGTTTTGCACTCTGTCCGGCAGATGTTTTACTTTCCAGCGCATTATCTTCCGAAGCCTTTGCATTTGTTTCCGACTTGGATGCGGCTGTTTCACTTGCTTTTGCATTCTCCGCGGATACCCTGGATGCTGATGCATTTAATGCTGCGGCATCTTCCGACTCTTTCGCGGCTTTTTCTGACGCTTCCGCCGCTTTCTGGCTTGCATCGGCTTTTGCAGCTTCCACTTTAATTTTAGCAAGGTAATTCGGCTCTAAATGTTTCTCCTGAATGCTTCCCTCTTTTACAATCGCAGATACCTTTCCGTCTGTCCCGATGAGAAAAGCAACCGTATCCGTATCCAGAAACTCATACTGCGTAATCAATGCAGATAAATCTATGTACTGCTTCGTTCCGTCAATCAGAGTAAGGATAATCTGCTGTGTAGTCGGGTTGTAATCAAAATTGACCGCTATCTTTTCCATCTGTGTGTCAATCGTAACCCTGGAACCGTTCTTTTTTGTGATAGTAATAATGCCTGTCGCTTCCTCAAATGAAATGTCCGCAACAAGTGTTGATACTTCTGCTTTGGTGGCTTTTTCTGTCTCATGCGTCAGAACACGGTTATCCAGTTCATTCACCGCACTATCTATCCGGTTGAGATTTTTCTCGTTTATCGGTGTTACATCACTCGGATAATTTTCCCAGTTAATTCTCTGATATGCTTTGTTCACTGCATTCACACTTCCTTTCCAATGCCTGGCATCTTTCCTTTATTTCTCCAAGCTCCTTTTCCAGGCTTTCTATCTTTTCATACATGAGCTGGTTCAGCTTTATCATGTCCGGGATAAAATCCACATATCCGATTGCATCCGGCCGGTTCTGTGTATCTTTCACAACTGCATACTCCGATACTTTCACTGCTTCTTCTGCAATCATTCCATGTTTCCCTGTCCTGCCGTCTTTATAATCAAATGACACTATCCGGTACTTTAATAAATTCAAAGCGGTTTCCTCCGGCAAATCACTGATATTCGTTTTATATCGCCTAGAGGACTGGTCTGCAATCGTTCCGTTCACGGTAAGGTTTCCAAATACCTTGGCAGAAATCTCATGGGCGTTTGCATTGTTATTATAATTATCATAAATCTCAAATGCCGGCACTTCATTGCTGGATTTTAAGAAACCAAATCTTATTGCCGCTGTCCCTGTCATGGAACTTGTCTTTAATGTGTTGATATATGCCGGAAGCAACCCACCGCCAAATGCAGGATTTCCAAACATAATTCCATTGCCGGAACCTTCGTTAAAATAATCCCTCACATGGTGGTACATATTCCTGTAAACATTCATGACCGTAAGCTCCGGCTGTGATGCATTATTCACACGGATTAACTCCACCTGTTTAATATTTCCGTTATCGTCCATATACTGTCCACAGATGGAGCC
>CAKRCJ010000495.1 GCA_934307185.1 uncultured Roseburia sp. | reverse complement strand
GGAGCAGATAGAAGAGTACAGTGAAAAAGGATACCGTGTCTTAGTTTTTGCGGAATATGAGGGAAGCTTAAATGGAAAGAAGCTGACGGAAAAAGCAGTTCCGCTTGCCTTTGTCATGCTAAATAATGCAATTCGGGAAGGGGCAATGGATACATTTTCCTATTTTGCAAAAAGATGCGTGGAGGTAAAAGTAATCTCTGGTGATAATCCGGTGACAGTGTCGGAGATTGCAAAGAAAGCAGGAATTCGTCATTCAGAAAAATATGTGGATGCATCGACCTTGAAATCAGATGATGCAATCCGCAAGGCAGTACAGAAATATACCGTATTTGGCAGGGTGACGCCGGACCAGAAAAGATTGTTTGTCCATGCGTTAAAAGAGCAGGGAAAGACAGTTGCAATGACAGGAGACGGCGTAAATGATATTCTTGCGTTAAAGGATGCAGATTGCAGCATTGCGATGGCTTCCGGCAGTGATGCAGCATCGCAGGTATCCCAGCTGGTGCTTTTAGACAATGATTTTAATAAAATGCCATCGGTTGTTATGGAAGGAAGAAGAGTGGTAAATAATATTGAAAGGACAGCAAGCCTTTATCTGGTAAAAAATATTTTTTCCATGCTGCTCGCCATATTTTCAATGATTTTTATGCTGGATTATCCGCTGGAGCCGTCACAGGTGTCATTAATCAGTATGTTTACGATTGGAATTCCGTCCTTCTTCCTTGCGTTGGAACAGAACAAAAATCAGATACAGGGACATTTCCTTACGAATGTACTCGTAAAGGCGCTGCCGGCAGGCATTACCGATTTTGCAGTTGTCAGCGGTCTGGTTGTATTTTGCCGGGAATTTGGGGTGGAGGCAGAGTGCGTTTCCACTTCCTGTACGATTTTAGTTGCTATCGTCGGATTTATGATTTTGTATAGAATAGCAAAACCGATGACAGTGCCGCATGCAGTTTTAATTGCGGCGATGGTCATCGGCTGGCTGTTCTGTATGTTATTTGTGAGTCATTTGTTTGCAATTACAAGTATTTCCAAACAGTGTGGAATGTTAATGGTCATATTTGCAATTATTACGGAACCGGTTTTGCGGTATCTGTCACTTTTGGTGGAGCAGTTTCAAAAGTGGAGCAGAAAGTTAAAGTTTTAACAGACAGGTTATGCCTGATTTGCGGCAGAACAATTGTCTGTCTGCTGCTTTTTATTGTTTTTTTCCCAGATAAAATAAGTTACAATTAAAAGAATACCGGTTACAAGCCAGGTAATCGGGCTTGCAAGCCTTACTGCCCAGTAGCCGAACGGATTTAAGGTAATGGCAATGACAATAATACGGCAGACCATTTCTACAACACCGCTTAACATTGGAACCAAGCCGCGGTTTAAGCCCTGTAATGCATTCCGGTAAAGGAAAATCCAGGCAAGCGGAAGCATGAAAAGGGCAATGGTGTTTAAATACTGCATGGCGTAATCAAAAATTTCCTCGGAAGGATTGCTTACAAACCAGCTTACAATAAAGCGTCCACCAAATACGCAGATAGCAGAGGCGGCAAGTGAAATAAAAATGCAGATAAAGAATCCTTTTTTCATTCCTT
>CAKRCJ010000494.1 GCA_934307185.1 uncultured Roseburia sp. | reverse complement strand
AAGTAAATTTAATTGTGAAAAATAAATAAAAGCATAAGAAGATGCTTCTGACGCCGCCGGTTCTTAGCGACCGTATTTTGGTCGCTTAGTACCGCTGCGAGCGACACGTAACGAAAGTGTGTCTTCGATGATTTTATTCATTTTGTACAATCATAGATAGTTTAAAGTGAGTTTTGCAATTACCAAAATCCTATAAAAAGAAAAATCTAAAGGAGAAAACAATGACATTTTATCAGGAATTACAGCTTAGTTCTGTCGGTTCAAAACAGTTAATTAAAAATACGACAGATAGAAAAGAAAAATGGCGCCATATCCTTATTTACAATTTTAAGGTTTATCTTGTGATGGCGTTTTGTGTTGCGGTTGTTACTTTGTACACAAAATTAACCGGAGAAGGAAACAGTGTCGTGGGAGTAACCGTTTTACTGGCACTGCTAGTGCTTAGACAGGCAGATTTTGGAATAAAAACAAGCCATGGGTTATTGTCTATTGCTGGAATATTTATCATTCTTTCCGCAGGACCAAGACTGGCGAACATGGTGTCTCCGGCAGCAGCATTTTTTATTAACTGTGCCTGCATTCTGCTTCTTATGATTTTGGGCTGTCATAATGTTATAATGCATAATCATTCTACGTTTGTTTTGGGATATTTACTATTATATGGCTATGATGTGAGTGGAAAAGAATTTGAACTTAGAGTAGTGGGACTTTTTGCAGGCATGCTTGTCTGTATGGCTGCCTTTTATAAAAATCAGAAAAACAGACCGTACCGCAGGACATTTTTTGATTTGTTCCGTGAATTTGATATTCATTCGGCAAGAAACCGCTGGTATGTGAAATTAACACTTATTGTTTCAAGTGCCATGCTAATCGTATCACTGCTTGGACTGCCAAGGGCGATGTGGGCAGGAATTGCATGTATGTCAGTCTGTCTTCCATTTACCGAGGACGGAAAAAAGAGAGCAGCAGACAGAGGAATGTTTAATATTGTCGGCTGTGCATTATTTTTCTTTTTATATCTTGTATTGCCGGAGTCGATGAGAAGCATGATTGGAATTATCGGTGGAATTGGTGTCGGATATTCTGCCGGGTACAAATGGCAGACGGCATTTAATACCTTTGGGGCACTTGCAATCGCGACCTCATTATTTGGGCTGCCGGAGGCATTACTGCTTCGTGCCGGCATTAATATTTTTGCGTCAGCTTATACGGTAATCTGCAATAAAATATACGATACAGCACATCTTTTTCATGTGCAGAGATTGCAGAACGAATAAAAAATGCGCTGTTGTAGTGGATAAAAAGAAAATGCGGTGATTTTATTTTTCTGATGGACAGATAAAAAAGGAACTACCGGCGGGAAAAGAAGGAATATTATTTGTGCAGGTTTGAAAAAATAACAAAAAACCTTGCAAAACCATAAAAAAAGCTAGTATTTTACGGAAGTGTGTGCTATAATTCTAGAATGACTGCGATAGTCGTAGTACGCCCATTTTTAGGCAGAGCCAGAAAAACCGAGGGTTTATGCGACTTTGGACGTGGCTCGATTAGCGCATTAAGCGTGAAATGTACATGGATATTTTATATATATAAG
>CAKRCJ010000493.1 GCA_934307185.1 uncultured Roseburia sp. | reverse complement strand
ATGGAAGCTATTGCTGAACATGAAAACTCTGTTTAGAGGCTTATCGGAATGTCCTGCGCATAGAAATGCAATAGTTGTTCCGGTCTGCTTTCTTTTTTGTAGTGTAAAAATAAATTGTAAAATTTCTTTCCTGCTGCCGCTCGTCATCTTAAATTGACAGCCGCAAAATCTTCTGCATTATCCCTGCTTTTTCTTTCCTGCCTTAAGCATGACAAACGCGATGCAGGTAACTATGATGTATCCTGTCAGTGAAAGGACAGATGACTCAATCCCAAATTCGCCACCGGTGACAGCAAAGGATTTTGAATTAAGAACATAGGTCATTACTGAGTATTCATCTGCTTTTCCGCTAATCGCCAAGCCCCCACCAATCATCACAATATTCCAGACGGCATGCACCATTCCGCTGTTCCAGATCGAACCACTTTCTAATGCAATCATGGAAAACATTATTCCTACCATTGTTCCTGCAAGAATAACTACCAGACAACTGCCCAGAGAAAATTCCATTCCAAGAACATGAACCACACCAAATAATATAGACGGAAGAAGAACTGCCACCCTGCTATTCCATTTTTTCTTCAACAGATTAAGAATAACTCCACGAAAGACCATTTCTTCCACAAATCCCGCCGCAATTCCGGTAAACGCAATCCCCGCACTTAATGTATTGAAAATCTCATTTCCATTCATATTTGAAGAAACATACTCACCCTTAAAGAATAAAAGATAACTTCCTTTTATCACAAACGGTAATAATACCGCAATTAAAATCCATTTGATTTTAATTTTAAATGCAGGCATTCCAAACTCGGAAGCAGGCAGTTTCATTACTTTGTCAAGAAATATTTTTAACATTATATATGCCAATCCGGCATATATAATCCCTGCAAGTATATTACATACCCCATACGGCAGTTTTATGAAGGTAAATACATTTGCAATAAGCTGTGCCGCAAGCTGGGCTATTATCAGAATAAATATGGCAGCAAATGAACCACCAATTGCTTTCTTTATATCCATTTTATTCGTACCTCAACGCATCAATAACTTCCATTTTCGATGCTTTATTTGCCGGATAGTATCCGAAGAATACGCCTGTCAGCATAGAGAAGAATAAGGAAAGTAATATTGCTGATACCGATGGGCGCACCGACATAATAATGTAGCTTGAATACTGGGAATACATGTTCTGAATGACAAACTCTGCCACTTTTCCAAGTGCAAAGCCATTAAATACGCCGATAAGAATTCCAATAATTCCTCCGAACAGGCAGAGTACAATCGCTTCAATAACAAATTGCATCCTTATGGTGCTTCTTTTTGCTCCGAGTGCCATTCGAACACCAATTTCCCTCGTCCGCTCAGTAATTGACACAAGCATGATATTCATAACGCCAACACCACCGACAATCAGGGAAATCAATGCGATGCCAGATACTGCTATCGTAATGACGTTGATAACCGTATTAATCATTCCCATATCAGACGCCATATTATAGGTAGAAACATGAAAATTTTTATTGTTTGCATATTTCTCTTCAAAAAAGTTTGTAACATCTGTCGTTGCCTGATCGATATCAGCCAGGGAATTGACC
>CAKRCJ010000492.1 GCA_934307185.1 uncultured Roseburia sp. | reverse complement strand
GTGTTGTATCGACAGGATTTCCGTAAAGACCCAATGCATCTTTTCGTAAGCTTTCTCCAAGAACAATAACGTATATTTTGATATCTTGCTCCTTATTACTTGTAATATGCCATGTTGGTTTTTTGCGAGGTTGATGGGATATTTCTTGCCATACTGTCCAGTCATGATAGATTTTGCCGAGATGATTTCGGTTATAAAAGGGGTAAGCCAATAAAAAGAGGATCATCAAAAATATTGCGAAAATTTTGGGATTATTCGTTGTTTTCGCTTTAATAATTAACCATGTTGTTGGAGCCCAATAAAGAAAAGCAATTGCTACAAATTGAAGGGGGGTAGATTTGATATATGAGTAGATTTCTTCATTTGAAGTTGTTACGGCAAGACTAAGAAAATCCTGGGACAGTAACCCTGCTTTTACCAAAATAGCCGTTGGAATCAGGGCACTGAAAAGGAAGGCAATAATTAATAGCAGATATTGAGAAAGTTTTTTAAAAGATAGGATGCAGAAAAATACAAAAAGAAAAACAAGGGATTCTATTTTTATCCGTTCAAATAAAACTTTTTGAACGAGTATTGCAAGGAAAAAAGAGGCACTAAGATTTTTCCAGTATTCGAAAAAAAAACATTTAATGGCTGTAATGCGGTTATTCATTGTACTGTTTGGAGAAAACGATTATGGATTTATTTTTGTCGTTGTATTTCTTCTTTGGCGTTAGATAAGCGAGATCTAAAATCACTGTTTTCCATAGATCGGTTAAAAATACCGTTGACCATGTTTTTTGAAGCTTCAACGTCGCTATACCAGTGGTAACCGCATTGCCATCGACTTGCTCCCAAACGAGCGGCTTGTTGGAGAATGATGTCAGATTTTTCAGGAATAACTTTAGATAGAACTAATCCAACACTCCATGTAGATGCTGCATGAAATGATGGATAGCTGCCACTGGGGGAGATAGGTGAACAGGTTGAATCTTCTGGATGAATAACAAATGGACGAGGTCGATCAAATTTCTTCTTGGCTTTTCCGGCTGCTCTTTTTGCAGTGAATGAAATTTCTTCAAGAATAGCATGTAATTGGGGCGTTTTTTCTGGGGAAATTGTTGTGCCTGTTATCTGAGTAAAAAAAAGTTCTAATTGATTTAGCTTATAAATATTTGCCAATATTGTGATGTTTTTTAGCTCTTTTGAATGTCGTAATGCCACTCCTTTTTGACGCATGATTTCATCAATTTTTGCCTCCTGACTATCAGAGGCTGGAGGTGGCGGAAGAGTTGCAACAGCATAAAAAATTTCAGGAGAGTGTTTGTGTTTAACTGATAAAAAAATATAGATACCGCCAATCAGTAAGACAAGAATAGCTATTGTTATAAAAAGCCGTTTTTTCATATCGTAAAAATATGCAGATATGAAAAAAGCATTTTCCAATATCCACAAATAAGTATTAATGAACTTTGTGGATGACTTTATCTATTTGTTTTTAATGTATTTTTCAACGTTATTTATAATGTCTTAAGATTTATTAAAATGTATTTTTGACTTTATTAATATGTCTTTTTAGTTTTTTCCTATTTTGTTATAGACACTTATTAGATTCTTTAGTAC
>CAKRCJ010000491.1 GCA_934307185.1 uncultured Roseburia sp. | reverse complement strand
GCTACTCACTTACTGATTTGTATTGTAATGCCATATTATGGTTTTTTCAATAGTACTAAAGTACCATTTTTATTTATTTTATTTATTTCCTTTTTTGTTTATACTTTTTTTTGAAAATAGTTCTTTTCTTTTTGTCCGGATTGTATTAAAATAGAGTTATATTATATTACTGAAAGGGGAACATTATGGCAAGTAAATTTACTAAATTCTTATCTTTTACAGCCGTTCTTAGTGCTGCTGCAGCTGCAGGTTATGTTCTTTATAAGAAACATGCGGATAACAAAGATCTCATCGATGATTTTGATGATGATTTCGATGATTTTGATGATGATTTTGACGACTTGGATTCGGAAGACAGAGGTTATACTTCCATTCATCCGGAAGATCTTTCCGATGATGCGGAAGAGGACGAACCGGAATCCGGTTTATCCGACACTCTGACAGAAGATGAAAAAGAAGCCCTTTCTGATACAGAGACATTTTCTGCAAAAGAAGAGAACGCAGCGAACGCAGAAGAAGATACGGAAGAGGAAAGCGAAGAGAAATAAAAAATGCCGCATATGCGGCATTTTTTTATTCCTCTTCTTCCATATTATTAATGTAATCCCTTAATTCCCTTGCACGTTCCTTTACCCTTGACGGGGCATTCTGTGCAACGATAATATTGGATACCAGTTTTTTCGCATCTCCCGGTTCATTACATTCTATCGACAGTTCCGCAAGAAGGAAATCATAGGTCCATTCGTCCATTCCGGCGATCGGGAACATCTCGTTCATTCTCGCCGAGTTAAATCCTTCTCTTGCTTTCTTTATATATGCAATCTCACTGCCGTACAGTTCACGCTTTTTCTTCTCGTCTGCTGCAACGAGTTCATTTCTCTTTCCCCTGTACAACCATGCTATCTTAAGACATAAATATGCCATCTCGCTCGTCCTGCCATGCTTTACTGCTACATTTGCCAGTGCCATTTTATACCGCAACAAGGCTTCATCATAAGTATACCGTTGCTCAGCATGCTTCATTCCTTTAAAATTCGGTGTAATTTCTTTGCGAATCAGTTTGATCTGTGCATCCGATAATTTATCGAAATCCTTTGACAATGCAGCATATCCGCATTTCTCGCAGGCTACACACTCATATTTTGTAATATCTATGGACTGGTAAACAGGCCGCATATCCGGGTCTGTCCGCAAAAGTTTTGGCATGGATGCTTTTACTTTCAATGCTTTAAACTCCGTGTTACATACCGGACAGGTATATGTCTTTTCAAACAGATAGTCCGTTTCTTTTTTCTCAGGTATTGCCATTTCCTCGCCTCATCTTTATTTTAATTTAAATGAACTCTTTAAAGATACAATTCGGTTAAAGACCGGATGTTCTTTGGAAGAATCCTTTGCATCCACGCAGAAATAGCCGTTTCTTACAAACTGGAAGCTGTCATATGCCTGTGCATCCTGTACGGATGGCTCGATATAACATTTTTCCAATACCGTGAGTGAATTTGGATTCAGATTCAGACTTCCATCCTCATTTAGCTTTCCTTTTTCCTCATCTACGATATTTTCGTACAGACGTACCTCTGCTTCGACTGCATGTGCGGCACTTACC
>CAKRCJ010000490.1 GCA_934307185.1 uncultured Roseburia sp. | reverse complement strand
ATGTAAAGTACTTATATGAAGAAATTGGAAAAATACTTGGCTTAAATCAAAAGCATAATATTATTGTTATTGGTGCAGGTAATTTAGGACAGGCACTTGCAAATTATGTCAAGTTTGAAAAACTTGGTTTTGTGATTACAGCGCTGTTTGACGTCAATCCTGCATTAGAGGGTGTGACAGTCCGTGGCATCAAGATACACATGTTAAATGAGTTAGAAGATTACTGCAAGGATCATGTTGTTGATATTGCGGCACTTACTATGCCAAAAGAAAAAGCGGATGCCATTGCAAACAGACTGGTAGACATGGGAATTCAGGCAATCTGGAATTTTGCCCATGTTGATTTGGATTTAATTGATAAAGATGTTGTAGTTGAAAATGTACATTTGTCAGATAGCTTAATGCAGTTATCCTACAATATTGTAAAAAACAAGAAAAAAGATTAAATTGCGTTTTTTAACAGAGAGCTGTCGCGCCATATTATTTTGTGCGGCAGCTTTGTCTTGTAAACAGAGTTAGGATGTGATTATGGAATGAGGTACCTTGTAAGCGGCAGGGAAATGCAGCAATATGATGCCAATACAACAGAATATTTTAAAGTTCCGTCCCTTCTTTTGATGGAACAGGCAGCACTTGCCCTGGCGGAGGAAATCAAAAAAGCTGTATCCGGCAAAGAAAGAATTCTTATCGTCTGCGGCATTGGAAATAATGGTGCAGATGGTCTTGCGGCAGCACGAATGCTTTTGCTGGACGGAAAAAATGTAGATATTGTCTCTGTTGGTGATAGAAATAAGGCAACGGACCAGTGGAACACGCAGTACGAGATACTTCATTCCTACGGATTTCCTGTCTTAGAAGACATTCCGGAAGATGTCACATATGATGTAGCAGCAGACGCTGTTTTTGGCGTTGGCTTATCCAGAAATATCACCGGCATATATGCAGAAAAAATAAATCAGCTAAACCGGATGCCCGCAAAGAAAATTGCAGTAGATATCCCTTCCGGCATATGTTCAGATACGGGAGCAGTTTTAGGGACTGCTTTTCGTGCAGATATTACCGTAACGTTTGCATTTGGAAAAACAGGGTTATATTTATGGCCAGGAAATGAATATGTAGGACAGGTGATTACAAAGGCTATCGGCATTACAAAAGAAAGCTTTCTAGGCGAAAGACCGGCTGTACAGGTTTTAGAAGAGCCGGATATTGACAGATTGCCGGAAAGATTATCACATTCGAATAAGGGCACTTATGGAAAAGTTTTATTAATTGCCGGAAGCATTGGCATGGCGGGAGCAGCAGTGTTAAGCGCAAAAGCCGCTTATACGGCAGGCTGTGGATTAGTCCGCGTATTTACTCCCGAGGAGAACCGCGGAATTTTGCAGATACAGGTGCCGGAAGCAATCCTTACAACCTATAAAGCTTCTGAAATAAATATTGCAGCATTAAACGAGGCGATGGCTTGGGCAGATGCAATTATCTGCGGTCCTGGAATAGGAAAAAGTGATATCTCCCGTGAGATTGTAAAAAATGTTCTGCAACAGGCAAAAGTACCGGTTGTTCTGGATGCAGACGCGCTTAATCTGATTGCAGAGGACATTTCATGCCTGAAAGATGC
>CAKRCJ010000489.1 GCA_934307185.1 uncultured Roseburia sp. | reverse complement strand
GGAAGAACATGCATTTTTAACAAGTCTGGCAGGACTGATTATTGTCCTGTTTTGGATTGTGCCATATATTTATGAACTGTTTGAAACAATGCAGTCATTATTTACGCTATAGGAAGAAGGTATGGTTAAAAAAGTATGGATATTATTAAAATCGGTATTCTGGGCGTGAGTGCAACATTATTTGCAATTCTGCTTCAGAAAGAAAAAAAGGAATACAGTCTGTTTATCAGCATGGGAGTATGCATTTGTATTTTTGTATATCTTATCACGAAGGTGCAGATTGTACTTGAGTTTGTAAAAAAATTAGAAGGAATGACAGCCATTGACAGTGCGTATATCGGGTTAGTCATTAAAATGGTAGGAATTACTTATGCGGCGGAATTTGCAGTGGACGTATGCAAAGATGCAGGATATTCAGCCATTGGCAGTCAGATAGAGAATTTTGCAAAAATGTCAATCCTTGTGGTAAGTCTTCCGGTGCTTATGGCATTCATTGAAACAATAGGGAGTTTACTATGAAAAACAAAACATATGTTCTACGAAAAACATTTATTCTTTTCTTTCTGGCGGTATTTTTAATCATGGGAATGCCATCTGAAAAAGTATTTGCAGCAGAGGAGGAAGAAATACAGGAGGAACTGTTCGGACAGCTTGAATTTGGGGAAATTGATGAGTTTATGGAAGAACATAGTGAAGAAAAAATAAAATTTTCTGAGATTGTTTCTGATTTATTACATAGCCAGGAGAAAACGGACTGGCAGAAGAAAATATTGCAATGGATAAAAACTGCACTGACATCGGAGATACAGACGAACCGTGTGATGCTGATAGAAGTTGTAATGTTAGCGTTTTGTTTTTCCGTTTTAAAAAATTTTGCGGGAGCATTTCAGTCCTCCTATATTGCAGACTTATGTTTTATACTTGTTTACTGTGTTCTGGCGGTCATGCTTTTAAAAACGTTTCAGACCTTTCAGGGCATTGTTGCAGCGGCATTATCCGGCTGTGTGGATTTTATGAAAGTTCTTGTGCCGACTTTTTGCCTGAGTATGCTATTTTCATCTAATGTAAACAGTTCGATGGGATTTTACCAGGTGGCATTTTTTGTAATCTATCTGGTGGAATGGCTGTTTTTAAATATTTTAATGCCAATGATACATGTCTATGTGCTGCTCGAAGTGTTCGGACATTTTGTGCCGGAAGAAAAGTTTTCCAATCTGATTGAGCTTTTTTACGGAGTGATAAGCTGGGGGATAAAAATTACAGGGGCAGTCGTTCTCGGACTAAATGTTGTACAAAATCTGATTGGCCCGGCAAAAGACAGGCTTGGGCAGGGAATTTTTGCAAAGGCGGCATTTATGGTTCCAGGGGTAGGAAATGCAGTAAACAGCGTTACGGAAATGCTGCTTGGCTCCGGCATCGTTATCAAAAACTGTGTCGGGGCAGCAGGACTGATTGCGCTGGCAATGTTTGGACTCATACCTCTTGTAAAAGCAGGCTGTTTGGCTTTTTTCTATAAACTTGCGGCTGCGGTGACAGAACCGGTGACAGACAAAAGAATCGCAGCCTGTTTAAAAGGTATGGCAAATGGCGGCATGCTGTATTTGAAACTATTAGCTTACTGCC
>CAKRCJ010000488.1 GCA_934307185.1 uncultured Roseburia sp. | reverse complement strand
GAGTAAGGAGTATATCGAATACGATGGTGCTTATTATATTATTGGTGAAGGTCACAAGGGTTTTGTTGCAGACAAGCAGGAAGATGATGATACTTATATCATGACTCTTGCAGCTATTGCCAAGGAGCTTGAAACAAGGGGACTTACAGAGGCAAGGATTCATCTGGCAGTGGGACTTCCCTTGAAGTGGGTACAGGCACAGAGGGAGAGCTTTAAGAAGTATCTGACCAGAGAAAGATATGTTTCTCTGAAGTACAAGAAGGTAAGCTATCTGATTGAAATTGTGGATTGTACGGTTATGCCACAGGGCTATGCGGCAGTTGCTGAGAATTTGAGGGATTTTAAGGGAATGAATCTGCTGGTGGATATCGGAAACGGCACCATGAATGTGATGTATCTGAATAACGGAAGACCTATAGAAAGTAAGTCGTGGACGGAAAAGCTTGGTGTAAATCAGTGTTTTATCCGTATTCAGAACCATATTATGAACCAAACCGGAGTGAAGCTGCCGGATGAGATTATCAGCCAGTTTTTACAATATGGAGAGATTGATGTAAATAATAAGTATGTAAATATGGTAAAAGAGATTGCGGAGCAGTATGTAAAGGAGATTTTTGAGAAGCTTCGTGACGAGGATTTGATGAAGCTGTATGTTATGGGTGGCGGTGCCAAGATGGTTGAGATGTTTGGAAAGTACAATCAGGACAGGACAACCTTTAACCATGATATCTGTGCAAATGCCAAGGGGTATGAATACTTCTGTTATATGATGCTTCGTCAGAAGATGCGAAAGTAGGTGATTAGATGGCTGTAAAGAATCACAATTTCCGCTTCAATGAGGAAAAAGAAGCGGAAAGAAAAGCATGGCAAATTCTTCACTCAGAAGAAGTGAAGGAGGACTTTCGCTCTCAGAATAAATTTGTTATAGCTGCTATCAATGACTACTATGCAAGGCATCTTGCTCTCAAACGAGATCCCTATCTGGAATCGAGGGAGAAGGAGGATGCATTTGTAAAAGGAATTGTAGAGGCTGTAGAGCAAAAGGTACTTGATAATCTGCCGGGGTTGGCGGGCATGTATATGATGCAACAGCAGTCTCTTTTATCTATGATGAGTTTGCAGGGGATGGTGCCTGTACAACAGGTGCCAATGCCGCAGATGGCAGCAGGAATGCAGATGTCAGGGCAGGTATCAGTAGCCGTACAAGAGTCGGAGCAAGGGCAAGAGACTATGGTTGGTGGAGATGGATGTGGAAAAAGAGATTACACTGAGGAGGATGAGAAAAAGTACCAGATGGAATCAGATATTAACGAATTCCTTGATTTCAATTTTTGTGGTGAATGATAGCAGATTGATACAAAGCTTTTGTAAATAAAAGCGATGTAGCATCAGTAGTGAAAGAATATGTAGCCATAATTGCAGTAGAAATAAGTGATGCCGGAAACGGCAAATTATGTAGCCAATTAAATACAGCTATTAGCTTTGATGAAGCCATGTATCTTTTCGAAGGTATGTGGCTTTTTCGGTATTTGCTAAAGATAGAATTTTTATCCAGCCCTCGTGCATTTATGCGAGGGCTAAGCCTCGCAGAGCGAAATACACCCATCGCACAAAACTTCGTTTTGTAC
>CAKRCJ010000487.1 GCA_934307185.1 uncultured Roseburia sp. | reverse complement strand
ACCCAGACAACATAGACCGTTCCGCCCCAGAGAAGTGTTTGCCAGCATTACCGTGCTTCCTAACTTCAGAGAACACTTTCTGCATAATAATAAATTGATAAGGAACAAACGGATAATCCACGACAAATTCATTCGCACTGCTATAGCCTTTAATATCTAATACTGACTCCGAAAAACTGAACAAATTACGAAGCACAGCCTCATTTTTATCATAAACTGCTGTTAACATTTCTGTAGCTTCAGGTGTTTTGCTTAAAATACGTTTCTGAATTACTTCATCGACTGCTGATGAAGATAGTGAAAGTCTTGTATTAAAGCGTGCTTGAATACGAGAGAATTCATTTTGACGTGTTTTGATTATTTCATCAATAGCCTCTTGGCCTGTACAAACGACCCAAACATGTTCTCCACATTTACTGCCTATTTCTTCAATGATTGATTGCAAATTAAGCAATAAATCTGTATCTGCACCAATATATTGCCCTACTTCATCGACCATAAATAAAAGTCTAAAATTAGGGTCCTTGGTTTGAACATACTCTTTAATTTCAGATACTAATTTTTCGATGCTCATTTCAGTAGTTTCTGTACCATCAAACCAGTGATGTGCTGCAGTTTCACTCATACCAAGAACTTCTGTTAGAGTTGCAACAACATCATCTTCGAAAAAGGCAAAGCTAGATCGTGTCGATACCCAGCTTTCACCATTTTTTTCTTCAAACACACGTCTAAATTCTTCTGTTTTACCTTGTTTTGCAATTAGTTGCTCTAGTTTTGCAACCTTTAAATCATCCCCATAGCAGCCTAAATGGTCGTAAAAAACTTTTGCAAATACACGTAATACCGCTGTCTTATCCTTTGTTATAGAGCCAGCAATATCAATATTAAATAGAATTGTTTCCGTTTTATGCTGAACTGATTTTTCAATCAAAGAAAATGTACCAGAGTCACCTTCAAATTTTTTGCGGAAAATTTCTAACGTAGGTTCTCCTGTTACATTTTCATTATCTAAAATATAAGATAAAATCTTCAAAAAATGAGATTTACCACTACCAAAGAAGCCTGAAATCCATACACCGATTTCACTGGTAGGCACATCAAAGGACTTACTATAATTGGTGAAAAATGTAATGAAATGTTTTTTTAGTTCTTTTGTTACTACATATTCCTTCAATTCCTGAGACAAAAACTCATTGTCATCCTGTGTTACCTTTACAACACCATTGATATTACGGTTAATATCATCAACGAACATATTTTGGATTTTCATACTATTTTACTCCCCTAAACTACATTGAATGCACGATAATAAGGATTCGCAGTTAATCTTTCAAACAATTTTACGTATCTACCATCAAATGTACCTGGATACATTACTAAAATTGGTGTTGCCCCCATCTTTGGTTGCAGTGCTTCCAGCAGTTTATGAATGCGCATAAATGGAAATACATCCCCAACCCCTGTTAAAAATAGGACTTCATCATCTTCAAAGCTATCTTTACAGATTTTATCTACATACAAATCAACTAGAATCCCTTTTTCCAATTGTGTTAGCAAAAATGCTTTCCCCTTTTTTTCTTCCATCTCAGGAATGCGATTGAGTATACGCTTATCTTCGCAAATTTCTAAAAAAAGTCTATAT
>CAKRCJ010000486.1 GCA_934307185.1 uncultured Roseburia sp. | reverse complement strand
AAAATCCACTCTGCCCTTTCCACAGCCGTAGTCTAAAAGCGTATTGCCTTTTCGAAGAAAACCGGAATTGGCAAGCCGCTCTAACACGGAATACGGTGTCGGTTCGTATGGATACCGGTACTGGTCGGAATGTGTGTCGTCCCGCCCGGTCGTATGAATTTGCAATAATTTATCCCATTTATTTTCTTCCTCATTCGCCTGCGATTTTTTCATTTTTCCTGATATTCTCTCCTGTTATATGTTTCTTCCAAATACTTTATTTTCCTGACTTTTTGTTACTTTTCTCTCAGCCCCTTCAGATACACCTTCTGCTCGTCCGTAATGCGGTAACTCTCCACTGCCTTCTGAATGGTCTTTCTGTGTACCCATGGCGACAGCTTATGCAGCTCTAAATAAGAGATTGCCGCCTCCCACTGTTTTGCCAGTGCGGTCGCGAAATACCACGCAATCATCATATTGACATAATATTCGTCCGACTGCACCTTAGCCACAAGTTTTATATATTCCGGTTTAAAATCGTCATCCAGATAAAAATTCATCAATGCTCCTATCCCATAGCGGACGGTATAAGTATGTGAAGAAGCAATCCACTGTTTTACTGCGGGAAGCAATGCTTCTTTGTGCTTAGCAAAGCATTTCGGCATCGGGAGGTCACAGGTTGCCCAGTTATTAATATATGGAAGAAACCGCTCCACTTCTGCCAGACAGGTTTCGTAATCTTTCATACCCGAAATAAGCATCATATGAAGATTATTTTCCTCATAATAGGTATGTGGCAGTTCGCATAAAAACTCCTTTGCCTCTGCTGTCTGTGCAAATTGTTTCGCAAATTTTCGAAGTGCCGGTGTCCGAATGCCGATAATCGTCTCCCTGTCAATTCCCGGTAACAGTTTACTTAGAAAATCCCTGTATTTTAAATCCTGTAATTCAAATAACCTCGTCTGTAAAGTATTCATTCTTTAGTTTCCTGCACTTTCATAAATTTTTGTTCCCCATTGAAACAGCGCATAGGCAATGATACAGAATATCATGAATAACCTAAAACTCCTTCTTTTTCATTATCCGAACGCTCACCACATAAGATAAGATTGTAAGCAGTACCATTACAATAGCTGCAATGCCAAAAAGCAGCCCTTTGTTCATCTGACTGAAAAAAGCAAAAATACTGCCTCCTTCATTATGACCTACCAGCTTTGCAAAAGCAAGTACCAGCGCTCCGATCGCACCGCAGACTCCCGCAATCACTCCTCTGCTTTTTTCCACTCCGAATTTTATCTGCATCGGAAGCAGGACTGCAAGTAATACCACAATCACCGGCAGCAATGCAGTTGTCATAAGCATTTCATCACCAAAGGCTATCAGTTCCCCATGCACAATTTTAAATCCAAAATAAAACAATACCGCCAAAACCCAGGAAACTGCCCCGCCCAAAAAGCAGAATATATATTTCTCTTTTACATACATTTTTGCATCAAACGGCAGTGTCATTAAAAACTGATACCCTTTATCCAGCTCATCATAGGCTATCGTATTTACGAGAAGTATAATCACCGCAAACGGCAGATAGCCAAGGATAAATGTTCCACTCTGGGAAAATTCTATTACGACTGCAATTAGCAGGAATAAAAATAACGTCTGCCTGCTGCAC
>CAKRCJ010000485.1 GCA_934307185.1 uncultured Roseburia sp. | reverse complement strand
CGTTTTCAATTACTAAAAACTTTTCTTCCGGCTCTGTGAGCGAAGCACATGCTGCCTCTAATCCCAGAATACCTTCCCCGTCTAAAATCAGGGTTTCATTTTTGGTATCTAATAAAGAACTGATGAGATTACAGGTATCTTTATAGAATTGTACGAAATCTTCGTCAAGGTCTGGATTTGTGCACACAAGGCTTCTTGCTGTACGGACATTTTCTTTTACCTGGGTAGGACCAGGAGTCATAATTTTATACATAATTTTAGCTTCCTTTCGGATGATATTCTTTAGTATAACATTTTATTTACGATTTTCTCAAGCTGTCCTACTACCAGAAGAACGATAACAGCGGCAACACCAATCTGAACGAGATTTCCCGGAATGGATGTAACAGGTGCAATCCAGTTTCCGTAAATAATTCCTTCTGCAATATAATAACCGGCTACTTTGATTACACAGGCAACTGCAATCGCAAAAGCATTCCAGCCAAAGCCGTGATGCTTTTCAGTGATAGCACCGACTGCATATCCCATAAGACCAACAATAATCAGGGTAAATGGTGCCCATGCGGTCCATCCGGAGAGTAAATCAAAAAGTCCCATTCCAACACCACCGGCAATAGCACCGCTTTTTTTATCGAAAAGAATAGCACAGATAAAAAGAGGTACATTTCCGAGGTGAATGAGTCCGCCGTTTGCAGTGATTGGAAGACGTACATTAATAAATGCGGTAAATACGTAGGTCAGTGCGATAAAAAGTGCGGTAATCGTAATAAAACGGATATTTGATAAAGATTTTGTATCGGCTGTCTGTGCGGCAGCAGTAGAGGATGTTGTTTTCATAATTCATAATCTCCTTAATAAATGATTGTAAAAAACACTAGCATTTCTATAGGAATTACTATATACAAAAACTGTCATGAAATAAAAATCCAGTTTATTAAAAATTAACCATGCCAGTTTTCACCGGTTATATTAATATTGACAAAATAATACTATATGGTATATAGTATTGAATAAGAAATAATATTACAAATAATATAATAAAAAGAAGGAGTGAGTACATGGTATTTAATACAGGCGCAGCCCTTTTGGATGCGATTGTCCTTGCTGTTGTTTCGAAAGAGGAAGAGGGGACTTATGGGTATAAGATTACACAGGATGTAAGAGGGGCAATTGAAGTATCTGAGTCAACACTTTATCCTGTTTTGCGCAGACTGCAAAAGGATGGATGTCTCATCGTCTATGACAGGGAGTGCGGCGGAAGAAACAGGCGGTATTATAAGATTACAGAAGCCGGAGAAGAAAAACTGACAGAATATCGCAGGGAATGGGAGTCATATTCTTCGAAAATATCAGAACTATTTTCAGGAGAGGAGTTAGAGAATGAATAAAGAAGAATTTTTAAAACGATTAGAGCAGCTGCTCTCAGACATTTCAGAAGAAGAGAGAGCGGATGCATTAGCTTTTTACAGAAGCTATTTTGAAGATGCAGGGGAAGGTAATGAGGCTTCTATTTTACAGGAGTTGGAGTCGCCGGAGAAGGTAGCGGAAATTATAAAAAAGGATTTGGGAGTAGAAGGAAAGCAGGACACATACACAAGTGGTCTTTATGGGAGCAGTGCATACGGCAGTGGCAGCACCGGCTCTTACGGAA
>CAKRCJ010000484.1 GCA_934307185.1 uncultured Roseburia sp. | reverse complement strand
TGCGAAACACTTAAATTTTTGTAAATGCATATGCAAATGAAACATTACACGAAGGCACGCTCTCGCTACATTCGGCTGGTAGCGGTACTAAGATGCTAAAATACAGCATCTAAGTGCCGACCGCCTCATAGTACCTTCTTAGCAATTGTTTAATTTGCATATACAATAAAGATAAATTATGAGTTTCGCAATTAACTAACTTGATTAATAAAGAAAGGATTTTTAATATGATTAAAATAGATGCGATTGTTCGTGAAGATAAAATGGAAGAGGTAATTGATGCCCTTCAGAAACTTGATGTAAATGGCATGACGATTTCCCAGGTGATGGGATGCGGAGCACAGCACGGTTATGTCGAAAAAGTCAGAGGATATGATCTCGATGTGAAACTGCTTCCCAAAGTTAAGTTTGAGATTGTTGTGTCGAATAAACAATGGGCTGACCGCACCGTAAATGTCATCTGTGAAACGGCTTATACCGGTGAATGTGGCGACGGAAAAATCTTCGTATATGAATTAATGGATGCGGTACGGATCCGTACAAAAGAGCATGGTCCAAAAGCCCTGTGGGCGAAAGACCAGACAGAATAGCACTATAGAAAACCGCCGAAGTCTCTATGTCAGACTCTGGCGGTTTACTCCTTTTTTTACTATTACAACAACACCTGTTATAATTACAATTACACTCTCCATTTTCAGGATATCGTTTTCTGTACAGACTGCTGCCAGAAAAAATGCAATTATAACCACTATATTTATGCCAAGCTGCCACACAAACTGCACCCTGCCAGTTTTCATCTTTTTTATGCTGTTCACCTTCTGCCAGAGCATATCTCCTGCTTTCACAAGTCCCATCTGGACAAAATATACACCTGCAACATTTAAAAATAATAAAAACAGTGCGACAACCTTTTGTGGTATTCCGGCATCTGCCGGCAGGATTTCCCCAAGAAAATATCCTGCAAGAAAGCCTGCCAGTATGCATGATACCACTGCTGCTACCAAAAAAATTATTTTTCCTGACTTTTTATTCATTACTTTCTGTTATAATTAATCAGACATCCCTTAAGAATAATATCTCTTTCATCATCTGTAAGTTCACCCATTTTTAAGGTAAATGGATTTAATTTTCCATCCTTCACTACATATGCCGGAATCTCTTTCTTTTTCGTCTTGATTGCATCTGCAATTCCCGGTATGAATAAATAATCACCATTTGCAAACGGAAGTTCTTCCTCTTCATAAATAAATGGAAGCATACCCCAGTTAATCAGGTTGGAACGATATCTCTTGGTTGCATATTCTTTTGCAATATTAGCCCATCCGCCTAATACTTTCTGGCAGGAAGCCGCCTGTTCTCTTGCAGAACCATCACCCGGTTTTACTGCATAAATCGTAGAACCAATTCCGACTTCTTCTTTCCTGATATCTTTAAATTCTGCAAGAATTGCATTCATAACTTCTTTGTATTCCGGAAGCACTTCTACCGGACATTCGCCGTTCTCTCTTGCTTTTTCGGCTGCCTGTACTTCTTTTGCTCTTCCGACATAAGCAGGATCTTTTCTTGATAAGGCAAATTCTGCAAGTCCGAGAGGATTAGAACGATAAGATGATGTTTCACCAGATGGAATTAATTCATCTGTCGTTGTAACCGG
>CAKRCJ010000483.1 GCA_934307185.1 uncultured Roseburia sp. | reverse complement strand
ACAGACGGTTGTGGATTATGGAGATAAACTGCTCACAGGTATCGTTTCATGCGTGTGGTATATCGGGCTTTTGTTTCTGACAATGTTTTTCATCAAGGTGTGTTTTGAGATTAGTTACAGTGATATTTTATTTATTGCTATTTCGGGTTATGCGACAATGCACATTGAATACGTCATGGTAAATGAGGTGCTTGCACTTGGTGTGTGGCGTTATTTACAGGAAAATCTTCCATTATATATCACCATCTGTACTGCCAGTTATGGATTATGGTATGCATTGATTATGCGTATTTTTGCGGCGAAGCTAAGAGCCTGTGATGGAAAATTATATGAGGATACAAAAGAGACAGTTGGATTGTTTTTTGTGCTGCTCATCATATTGCTATTTGGAACATTTACCTGCCAAAGTGTATTTCGAGAGGGCTATCATACAGACAGCACGGAGATAAATTATCTTGGTGCCATGATGGACTTTTTTATCTGTACGCTCGTTTTAGTTGTGCAATACAGTGCGTTCCGTATCAACACCTTAAGCCGTGAAAAGGAGATTGTAAAACAGCTTTTATATGAGCGGCAGAAGCAGTACCAGCTTTCCAAGGAAAATATTGAGATTATTAACCACAAATGCCATGATTTAAAACATCAGCTTGAGGCATTAAAGCATGCAGATTGCAAAGACATGCAGCAGTATCTTGCGGAAGTGGAGAATTCTATTATGATTTACGACCATGTGGTGGAGACAGAAAATGAAGTATTAAACACAATTCTTTCGGAAAAGAGTCTTTACTGTGAAAAACACCAAATTAAGCTGACCTGCATTGCGGATGCTGCTCCGATGGATTTTATGAGTGTGATGGATATCTATGCGCTCCTCGGAAATGCGCTCGACAATGCGATTGAGGCGGTCAGTAAATATCAGGATGTGGAGAAGCGAGTGGTAAGTCTTACAATCTCTGCAAAGAATGATTTTTTGTGCATCCAGACAAACAACTATGTGGAGGGAGAATTACAGTTTAAGGACGGACTGCCGCTTTCCACGAAGAAAAGAAACCGCGCTTATCATGGCTTTGGAATGAAGAGTATGAAACATCTGACAGAAAAATACGGTGGCACACTTGTGGCAAGCCAGGAGAAAAATATTTTCATGTTACAGATTATTCTGCCAATGCCGAAGGAATTTGTGCGCTTGTTGAAGGAGAAAAACGGAGACAAGAGAACTTTCGGAAGCATCCTGTGTTAAACAGATTAAATTAGTTTTGTCTGGCACCAACACAGTGCTGAACAGTATCCATGGGGCATAGCTGACACCCTGGTTATGGGCAGGCAGGACGAAGGAAGTTAGGACCTCCGGAGAAGGACAAGGCCAGTAAAACGAAAACGGACAGTTTGTATATTGCTCACGGAAATTAAAATGCACTTGAGAATACAACACATATATTGTTCTATAATCGACAAAAGAGAAAGCGAGCATCTGAACTAGGCGAACAATTGAGTTGCAAATTGTAAAAAAGAAATCAATATAATTAAATAAAAGTGTAGTGTTTATATAGCATCTAACGGAAATCAAAATCTGTTAGGTGCTATTTTTAATTTATAGGAAATTTCTCAAATCGTCAGAAATAGTGTATAATGGGCTGGAAATAAAAAATGACATAACAAA
>CAKRCJ010000482.1 GCA_934307185.1 uncultured Roseburia sp. | reverse complement strand
GAAATAAACTGTCCCGATCAGGCATTTTTGTTACACAACTGCCGGACCATGCATTGTTGACCAGCAGCTCTCCGCCAACATAGTCGATAACTTGTCCCCACCAGGTAAAATCTTTTCCCCATACATTAGATTTTTCACGGACATCTTCTGAAAAAAATACATTATACCCCTCTGGATTATATCCGGCCAATGTACTGATCGAATCTCCCAAAACAGAAAACTGCTTTCCACTGTATTTATTTGTCTTTTGCCATCTTAAATATGATCTTCTAGTTGTTTTTCCACGCCCGGAATACAATACTCCACTCTGTATATTCTCCTCAAACCACTTTCCCAGCAGAAAAATGCTTTCTGAACGATCTGCAGCATCACTATCCAATGGTCCACAAAGTGTTCCTTCTTTGTATCCATGGTAAAAATACTTTTTGTAAGCGTAACTGTTCTTTTCAAATTCTTTGGATTTTCCATAAAATTCTGTTTCAAAAGCTAGAAGATTCGGACATATTTCGTATGGATTATCATTATTTGAACTCTTAACGGCAAAAATAATTTTGTCAAAACACTCTTCATAATGATTTGTTTGAATTACATTTTTAAACGCTCTTGCAACAATATCCGGTGGATTTCTAAATGCTCCGCATCCAAAAGCTCCCAAAATCAAAATGTCGGCTTCATTGTCCATTGCTGCATTTATAATATTTTTTATTCTTGATTCGAAAATTCGCATCAGTGCAGTTCGGCTTAGCTTAAATTTTTCGGAACCACTAAACGCTTCCTTCACATAACCGATTTTGGCGGTAAAAGGGGCTGCACAGGTTAAAACATCAACGTGAAACCATTTTTCTTTATCCAACAGATCTAATTCATCATCTTTAAATACTGTCACATCTTTTGTATAAATCACACGATCTGAATAAAAAAATCGCTTTTTCAAATAATGATATTTGTAAAACTCTTCCAGTACCAGAGGTGATGCAAGGCAGGGATAAAGATTACTGCATCGGCAAAGACTTTCCTCCTGCGCTTTTGCTCCATTTTTTACCCCACCGCCTGGAATTTCCGGATTGGCAAAATTGAGCACAGCGATTTTTCCCAATTCTCGATACCTGGATGCCGCACCAAATGTCGTTGTTCTTTCTACCAGGATATCTGCTTTTTTGTTCTTTATTCTTCGCTTTGCAAAAAAGCCTTCTGGATAAATTTGAGAGGAAAACACCGACTTTTCGGTCTCATCTTTTAGTTCATCACTTTCACAATATTTTAAAGTATCTTTGAAACACTGAATTAAGTCCTTTGGCTTATTTTCTGGTGTATTTTTATTTAATATCCATCGTTCCTTATCATCCCTTGTTATTTTTTCAGTGATAAACATTCTGTCAAGAAAACTCTTTACTCTATCCAGTTTTTTGATTTGATCTTTACTTGGAATATCTTCCCATTGACGAACCAGTGACCATTCACCTTTCACTGCCCAATACGGCGAAAGAAGTCTGCAAAAATCTTGTTCATATCCAAAATGATATCTTTCCAAATAATCAACTACTAATTTTTCAAAAAATGACTTGTGCTTCTTAGGATCCTTTGGGGGGTAATTTATAGAAGAAAATTGGTATGAAAAGCTTATAATAAAAAAAGAAAGGAATGAAAAAACATGCCAATGAAAA
>CAKRCJ010000481.1 GCA_934307185.1 uncultured Roseburia sp. | reverse complement strand
AAAAAAATAATTGTATTCCAACTATCTACCCCTTCGCTTAAGGTAAACGGTCTATCCATAATATTCCTCCAATAATATATTCCCCTTGTATAGAAAAAACTTTTATCCATCAATACTCATACTCCCTAAATTATAACATACTTTTTATCATATGTGGAGCGTGAAAAAAGTTTCCTTCAATTTTCCTTAATCTTCTTCTATTACCTGTATTTCCAGATAATCAAATTCAATCCCCTCTATAAAGCTGTCCTGCAAAAATCTTGTCTTTGCATGTCTTTTAAATTCTGCAATATTCGAGTCTAACCATATCGGTCTGCCAAGGTCAAATTCATAGCAGACTTCTTCTAACGCATGAAATACTTTATGGGTACGCGTTTCCTCTGAGTCATCCGTTATTGTTGTATCACGTAATAAATGATTATCTTTTATTATTTTAAACCAAATTCTCATAAACTAAAACTTTCATCCTTTATTCTGCGCGCAGTCTTCTCTGGCGATTTGTTTCATACATAAGTAACGATGCTGAAATTGCTGCATTTAACGATTCCACCTGCCCGCACATCGGTATCCTGATATAAGTATCCGAAAGCCCGGCAATTTCATCAGAAAGTCCGTTTCCCTCATTTCCAATCAAAAATGCTGTCGGCCTGCAGTAATCCGGTTCATCATACTGCAATGTTCCCTTAAGATGCGCTGCATAAATATTTACGCCTTCTTCTTTTAGGGCAGAAATCGTCTGCTTTAAATCTTTTGTCACATAATATGGCATTCTGTAGATGCTTCCCATTGTCGAGCGGATTGTTTTCGGATTAAATAAATCCACTGTTGTCTGGTTCATAATGACTCCTGTGATACCGGCACCTTCTCCGGTACGGAGCATCGTTCCTAGATTGCCCGGGTCCTGTATGCTTTCTAAGATAAGCAGGTGCGTTTTTTCCCCTTTTAACAGCTGTTCTAACTGATACTCCGGCTTTTTCACAAGACACAGTATTCCCTGCGGCGTCTGAGTGTCTGCAACCGATTTAAACACAGTATCTGAAACTACCTCATATAAAATGCCTTCTAACATTTCTTCATTCTCTTTTAAAAAGCTTTCCGACACATAGACCTGTTTTCTCCACTCTGCCGGAACTTCTAAAAACATTTTTTTCCCTTCGACAACAAAAAGCCCCTGCTCATTTCTCGCTTTTGCCTTTTTCATCAGAAGCATGAGATTTTTCATCTGCTGGTTGCTGTTGCTTGTAATCATATTTTTCTCCCAATCCTTTAAAGTGAAAAAACTCCACGAAATAAAATCCGCGGAGTCTCTCATTTATGTTCAGTTCATTTTCTCTCTAAAATATAACCGGATAGTACACTAGATAGAAAGATCCTTTGCAATCTGATACTGATATTCCGGAATCTCTTTATGCATTGAAAGAGCTTCATCAATATCAAAATCAACAAAATCTCCATGACGGTATCCAACAACACGGTTACTCTTTCCTTCACAGAGTAAATCTACTGCAAGTGCTCCCATGGTAGATGCATATACACGGTCTTTTGCTGTAGGAGAACCACCACGCTGCATATGTCCTAAAATTGTAGCTCGTGTCTCAATACCTGTTGCTGCTTCGATACGCTTTGCCATACTAGCAGAATGTCCGATACCTTCAGCATTGACAATGATATGATG
>CAKRCJ010000480.1 GCA_934307185.1 uncultured Roseburia sp. | reverse complement strand
GTTTTACTCGATATTATATTGAATGAAAATTGCTCCAGCTGTAAGGAAATCTACTACAAAGCATCGAAAATCGACTCTAAAATAGGAACTGCGACCGTGTACCGTATGATTAACACATTAGAGGAGATTGGTGCAATCAGCAGAAGAAATATGTATAAGATAGCCTGCGAAGAAGAGGAAGGCGAACGTACATATATGATAGAATTTGACGACCACACAACACAGCAGTTGTCCGGTTCAAATCTTAATTCTGTTCTTCAGGCGGGACTTAAAGCATGTGGTTATATCGACAACCAGCATGTGAAAAGCTTAAATATGCAGCCTTCTGCCTGCTAAATATTAAAAAACTTGTTATTAAATAAAAATCATAAAAAAACAGTGGTACCGCATTTGGCGGTGCCGCTGTTTTTTACTTTTCATGCTGCATCTGGCATTTCAACGGAAATCTTTGGAGAGGTCAGGATTTTGTGCGGTGTGATTTCCGAAACTGCTGTGGGGACTCATGAAACTTTTTCTGGAAAGACTGTGAAAAATAGCTGGTGGATGAGAAACCTGTGCTGTTTGCAATTTCCTCCATACTGTGGTTTGTGTTAAGGAGCAGGTCGACGGCAGCGTTAAGCCTTACCTCATTTAAATAGGAAATCGGTGATTTCCCATATAACTCTGCAAATCGGTGTGAGAGATAATATTTCGAAAGACTGCAATTATCCGCAAGTGAGTCCAAAGAGATTTTTGCCTGATAATTATGGTCGATATAATGTTTTACCTTATGACATTCCTGGCTGCTGTTCTGAGTATCAATAATTTCGTAGGATACATGGTCTTTTCGGCAAAAATACAGAATTAAAATAGCAAGATAGTGCTGGCAGATTTCTGCGTAGCCGTCCTGTCTGTTATGCATTTCACGCAGAATATTTTCAAAACACTGGCGGATAAAAGGTGAATTTGCGGAGGCGGGAACGTGAATGTACTCCGGTTCTGTGTCAATATTTAATTTCAAGCCCTCTACTCCGAGAACATAATAATCAAGCGGATTGAGTGCATCGGAAAATTCAGTGTGCGTTACCTGTGCACCAATTACAACAAGGCTGTCGGAGCAGACAGGAACATTTTTATTTTCAATCTGCATATGTCCGGTCCCCTCTTTAATAAAAAAGATTTCTGTAAAACGATGGCTGTGTGGAAAAGAAGACCAGTCATTTTCAAATTTGGAAGATGCGATAGAGAGCAGGCGAAAGTGAATTTCCGGGCGTATTTCATTTTCGAGATTGAATTTTCGATTACTCATGGAACTTAAAATCCTTTCTTCGTATAATATTTTCAAATATGTAATTCCGGTTTTGATAATTATATAATGCAGAAATAAAAATAACAAGATTTTTAAAAATATAACAAGAAATATAAAACAAAGAGCAATATATGGATAGGAAAAAGAAAAAATATACGCTATAATAACAAATGCAAGAAGGAAAACACAAGAGGTTATAGTAAAAATTAACAAAAACGGGAGGTTACTATGAAGAAAAAAATTTTGTGTACAATGATGAGTATGGTAATGGCAGCATCTTTATTTGCAGGGTGCGGCACAGAAACAGGAACAGAGACTTCTGTATCAGATAACAGCAAAACAGAAGAAACAGGAACAGAGGCGGCAGAGCAGACAACATCTGATAATCC
>CAKRCJ010000479.1 GCA_934307185.1 uncultured Roseburia sp. | reverse complement strand
CCTATGGGTTAAACACGGTCACATTCTCTTCATTTAAAATGCATTCATAATAATTCACATTATCACAGTATTTCCAGCCAAGGCTCTGCCAGAAACGGTTTCCGATTTCATTCTGTTTAAATGCAATGAGATTGACCTTTGATATTTTTTCTTCTTTTAATGCTGCAAGGCAATGCTCCACTAATTTCTGTCCGATGCCATGTTTTCTGTAGCTTTCCTGCACACAGACATGATAGAGTCCTGCCCTTCTGCCATCGTGTCCGCAGAGAATTACCCCGACGATTTTTCCGTCATATTCCGCCACCATGCTTGTGGTCGGATTTCTCCGGATAAAACGCTCCACACCCTCTTTGGAATCATCAATGCTTCGTATTCCAAATCCGTGAATTTCCATCCACAGGCTATGTACCTGTTCAAAATCGTCCATTGTCATAGGGCGGATTGTTAAATTTGTATCACTCATGTTTTTTCTCCCTTAGTTACTTTTGGCAATCTGCCATTTCGATTAAAACATCCGATTTCTGATACCTTAATCTTTTTTGCACATAAGTTTCATATTACGGGAACATCGGAACGAGATTTAATCCTTCTGCTTCATCAAATCCAAATAATAAGTTCATATTCTGAACTGCCTGACCGGCGGCACCTTTTACAAGATTATCTAACGCTCCCATCATTACAATTCTGCCGGTTCTCTCATCAATTTTAAAGTTGACATCCACATAATTGCTGCCCTCTACCCATTTTGTTTCCGGGCAAACATCTTTTTCCAGTACACGGACAAATTTTTCATTTTTATAATATTTATCGTAAACGGCTTTTACCTCCTCATAGGTTGGAAGTGTACCGTCTGCTTTCTTATTCAGGGCAGCATATTCTGTTGCCAGAATTCCGCGGTTCATTGGCACAAGATGTGGTGTGAAGTTCACAACAATCTCTTTTCCTGCCGCGTAGCCAAGCTGTTCCTCAATCTCTGGCGTATGTCTGTGATTTGTCACTCCATAGGCTTTCATATTCTCATTGACTTCACAGAATAAATTTGGAAGCTTTGCGCCTCTTCCTGCGCCGGAGGTTCCTGATTTTGCATCAATGATCAAGGTGTCCGGGTCAATCAGTCCTTCTTTCACCAATGGATAAGCGGTCAAAATAGAGCAGGTGGTATAACAGCCCGGATTTGCTATCAGTCTTGCACCTTTTACCTTGTCGCGGTTGATTTCGCAAAGACCATACACTGCTTCCCCGATAAACTGTGGGCTCTTATGCTCGATTTTGTACCATTTTTCATAAGTTTTCACATCTTTGATACGGAAATCTGCACTCAAATCAATGATTTTTACTTTTGACAAAATCTCCTCCGTCAGAACCCCTGCCAAAAACCCCTGCGGCGTTGCCGTAAAAATCACATCTACTTCCGATGCAAGCTGTTCCATATTATCATCGAGACAGGTGTCCTCTACAATCTGAAACATATTCTGATAAACTTCCGCATATTTTTTATCAATGTAGCTTCTTGAACCATACCATTTGATTTCTACATCCTTGTGTCCCATCAATAACCGGACCAGTTCATTTCCTGCATAACCGGTTGCTCCTATAATTCCAACTTTTACCATATCTATGCTCCTATCTGCCATAAGGCTTTCTTTCATTTTCACGTTAATACACGAATTTGTTTTTATCATAGTACAGCTC
>CAKRCJ010000478.1 GCA_934307185.1 uncultured Roseburia sp. | reverse complement strand
ACATAATTATCTCCAACATAGGTCTTTACTGTTGCAGGACCCGGAAGTTCTCCATGATATCCGTCAATTGAAATATATACACTGTTCGCCTGACCTGTAATTTCCTCAATCTCTTTCTGCTTATCTGTCGCAAATGAGATAGATAAATCCATTGTTTTTCCTGCAACTTTGCTTGGGTCAAGTGTTGTATAATCAAATGTCCATGAGTAAAGCAGGTTGTTATTTGCATCTGTTGCACCAAATGTAATGTCTTTGTTATTCTTCTTCGCAGCTTCGAAAAGATCTGCTTCCATTGTCGGCAGAGAACCTTGTGTCATTACTTCCACTCTTGGCAGAATAGTTTTGCCTATCTTATCAATTGCATTCTGTACCGCATTCTCTTTTTTCACAATGCTGGATGCTTTCACCTTGGAAGGTGCACTTGCTTTTCCTTTTTCATTGGTGATAACCGTCTGTTTAATTGTTGGAAGAACAATATTGTCCGGAACTTTGTCAATTATCGTTGTGTCACCTACTGAAACAGAACCTGTTACATTGCTATTCTGATTTCCTGAATTATCATTGCTTTCATTATTATCAGAATTATTTTCCTGTGAATTATCCGGTGTCTCTGGTGTCTCGGTATCTCCCGGTACATCTGGGGTTTCCGGTGTCTCGGTATCTCCCGGTACATCAGGGGTTTCCGGTGTCTCGGTATCTCCCGGCACATCTGGGGTATCCGGCGTCTCGGTATCACTCGGTGTATCCGTATTATCCGGAGCAGCCGGTGTTGACGGTGTAACTGGTGTTGCTGGTGTTGCTGGTGTTGCTGGTGTTGCCGGAGTAGCCGGTGTCACATTATCATTTGGCACATCCGGGGTAACTGGTGTAACTGGTGTTGACGGTGTTACTGGTGTTGATGGTGTATCTGCTTTTCCGGAATTATTTGGTGTATCCGGTGTTGACGGTGTCTCCGGCTTAATTGGCTTATCCGGTACAGACGGTACATCCGGTTTATTTGGTGTATCCGGTGTAGATGGTGTCTCGGTATCATCCGGTTTCTTATCTGCATCTCCGTCTGTCTTCTTGTCTGCATCACCGTCTGTCTTTGTCGGTGGTGTGTAAGTGTATTCTTCGTCAGCGGTCCAGGTGGTACGCTCTAATGGAGCGTTGGTCAGAATATAACTATCTACATCATATGTTTTTAATGTAACGTAACCAAAAGCTACTTCTACTTCATCTAATAGTTTGAATTCCCTCTGTTCACGATTGCAGTTATACACATAGAATCTTGTTCCATTTGTATATTGGTTACCTATATAATATTTTCCATCCCTGTTCTCTTTCCAGCTACGGTCAATTCCATTCAAGAGATTGCTCGGTGCATAGGCTGATTCGTAATTTTCAAAATACATACTACTATGACTAATATAATATGCCCTATCAGCATTAACTTTTTCAATACAGTCCAGTGTAAGATAATCAATATACTCATCACCAGACCAATATCTGCTATTATTACAGAACATAACTTCCAAAGTAAGATTTTTATCTTTTATTAACCGATAAACATCTGTATCCAGAAAATACGCTCCTGACTTCAAATATCCCTTAATTGTGCTGTTTGCAGGAGCCTGTTCCACCAATGCCTTAAATTCCGGATTAATAGTATACTCTGAACTATTGTCCGTCCAATTTGCCTCACCAATCAAAGTATATC
>CAKRCJ010000477.1 GCA_934307185.1 uncultured Roseburia sp. | reverse complement strand
ACCTAGAGTGTGCTATAGGATAAACCTATAGCACACTCTGCCTGTTTTTTTACATAACTTTTTCTTTATATTTCTTTAATTCTTCAATATATAATTCGCCGATATGGCTGACCTTTGCCCCCTTCCGCTTAATATATCCAATCCGCATTTTTTCCGTCTCTTTTAATGGAATGGCTTTGTAATCCGTTCCGTTTAAGTCCTCACAGATAATGCCGGAGCAGAGCGTGTAAGCATTTAATCCAATCATAAGATTTAAAAGTGTTGCCCTGTCGTTTGCTTTAATTAATCTCTTATATTCATAGGTGCTTTTCATTTCCTCTGCAAGATAAAGTGAATTGTTTTTTCCCTGGTCAAAGGAAAGACATGGATAAAGGTCTAACTCCTCCATGGAAATCACCTTTTTATCTGCAAGCGGATGTCCCGACCAGAGATATACGAAGGTATCACACTGAAACAGCTCAATAAATTCCAGTCCGTTTTCCTTGAACATTTTATTTAACACTTTTTCATTAAAATCATTCTGATAAAGCACACCGATTTCACTCTTGAAATTTTTCACATTTTCAATGACGCTAATCGTTGTTGTCTCATGAACAGCAAACTCATACTGCTCCATTCCTATCTGTTTGACCGTCTCGACAAAGGCTTTCACTGCAAATGTGTAATGCTGCATGGAAACACTGAATTTTTCTTTGATTTTTTTATCAATGTATTTGGACTGTAGCAATCCAAACTGCTCTGTCACCTGTCTTGCATAGCCTAAAAATTCCTCTCCCTCCGGCGTGATGACAATTCCGCGGTTCGAACGCAGAAAAATATCCAGTCCTATCTCTGTTTCCAGCTCCTTCATTGTCTCCGACAGACTCGGCTGTGAGATAAAAAGCTGTTTTGCCGCCTCATTCATGGAACCGCAGTCCGCAATTGTAAGTGCATATTTTAACTGTTGAAGTGTCATTTTATCCTGTCCTTTTCCTTTTTTATCAGCGTGTCAAAAAATCTAATATCTAAATTTTACCGGCAGACTGTACAATAATTCTTTTTCTTAAAAGCTTGTTCGCCATAACGGAATTACATTTATCACCGGTTCTTCATACGGATGAACTTTTTTCACTGCCTCAATTGTTTTATCCACCGCATCTGTATAAACCGTAACTTCTATTTTAAGCTCCGGCTCACAGCTTACTTCTCCAATGTCCCCGATATAAGGCTTACAGCCCTCTAACGGACGCCAGTACCCCTTCACCCCGCTGACCGACATACAGGAATCATATGCTCCAATATGCCCGGCATCCACTTCCTGTAATGCCCTCTGTATTGCCTTTAAATGGGTTTCCGGGACAAAAATTTCTATTTTACAATATTTAAAATCCATACTCATTTTTTATATTAGATCTCTCCCTCCATCAGCTTTAAATAGTCTCCCTTATCAATATGCATCATGGAAATCTGGTTCTGATGGCGTCTGAAACCATAGACGCAGTCCACATTCCGGATAAGTGACTGCAAACGTTCATCCGGCACACAGACAATAAGCTGCAAATCCATTTTTCTTGCATATTTTAAGCAGACTGCACTTCGCTCCTGGTCCATTTTGGAAAAGGCTTCATCTAAAAGCACCAGCTTGATTTTAGAGTCCCTGTTGCTCTGCTGCATGTAAAGCATTGCAAATCCGGCTAAAAGCGCAACGTATTTCGGGTTCTGTCCCTCAC
>CAKRCJ010000476.1 GCA_934307185.1 uncultured Roseburia sp. | reverse complement strand
CCGCTGTGCTTCATATTTAATCCTCTTCTTTTTTCTCTTTTTCCCCGTCATCCTCTTTTTTGCCATAGTGGCCATAATATTTGCCATAGTAATTACCGTAATATCTTCCATAATATCCGCCGTACTTACCATAGTGGGATTTTTCCATCTTAACTTTGTTTAAAACAGCTCCAAGAATACGGACACCGGATGCCTCTAACTGTTTCTTTACGCCTGCAATCATATGACTGCTTGCCATTCCCTGTGCAATGACAAGAATTGCTCCATCACAGTGTTTTGCAACGATAGCCGCATCAATTGCAGCACCAATCGGTGCACAGTCAATAAGGACGTAATCAAACTGTCCCTTTGCAAAAGTGATTAATTCTTCAAAATATTTTTTTTCAAGAATTTCTGTCGGGTTTGGAACAGACGGTCCCGCAAAAATCATATATAACTTTTGTATCTGTGTTGCATAGATAACGTCATTTAATTTTTTCTGTCCGGAAAGATAATGGGAAAGACCATGAATTTCACTCTTTTCCATTGTTGTTGCACGAAGTCGTCCGACAAGGACAGATTTTCTCATATCTGTATCAATAAGCAATACACTTTTTCCGGATTCTGTCAGTGACCTTGCCAGGTCAAATGTAACTGTACTTTTTCCTTCATCAGGTACTGAACTTGTTATAAGGATTGTCTTTATATCATCTCCGCAGAACTGGATATTTGTCTTTAAAGTTCTTAAGGACTCTGTCTTTACATAGCTGTTTTTTCTGACATTTTTTAATTCAACTGTCTCCATCTTTCTACCTCCTTAAGCACTCTTCCTGTTTGATTTTTTCTTTGTTTTTTTCTTCAGGCTGGTCTTAGCAGGACTGCTGTCTGCAGTATCTCCTTCTGCTTCTTCCAATGGCAATGTACCAAGAAGATTTAAGCCAAGTTTCTTCTCGACATCCTCTCCTGACATAATAGAATCATTTAACAGATAAGAAATAATTACAATTGCCATAGCAATAACTGCTCCAACTAAAGCTCCGATTACAGTATTCTTTGGAACACTTGGTGATACCGGGTTTCCATCTGCATAACCATGCTGAATAACAGTCGGTGGATCCTGGTCCATTTTCTCGGAAATAAATGCAGCAGACACATCTGCAATCTCATCTGCAATTGTCTTTGCACGCCTCGGGTCAGGGTCTTGTACCGTAATCTGAAGAATACGGGAATTTGAAGGATTATTCAAAGTCACATTATCGGATAACTGTGCATAAGTTTCTTCCAAATCGAGATTTTTAATCACCTGCTCTAATACCGGTCTTCCCTTTACAACAACCATGTAGTCATTTGTAAGGTTTGTACCTGTCTGGATATCCGCAAGACTGGTGATAGATGTACTCTTTGTCAGTACATATAACTCTGCTGTGGATTCATACATCGGTGTCATCAAAAATTTACTTGCAGCAAATGCAATGACTCCCACCATGACCATAGACAGACAAATCATCTTCCAGTGTGCAAGCAGTTCAAAAAACAGCTCCCTCAAATCAATCTCAATTTCATCATCTTTATACGCTTCCTGCATATCTGTCTCCTCTCAGTGTACTATTCGTTTTCTATCGTGATATGTTCCATCACTTTTTTTGGATTACGACAGAATAAGCGGTATGCATATTCTGCTCCGTATTTTTTTTCAACCAGTGCCCTACATTGTCCAAGATTATTTACACG
>CAKRCJ010000475.1 GCA_934307185.1 uncultured Roseburia sp. | reverse complement strand
ATAATAAAAGTAGCTGCATAGCCGAAAGGTAAGCAGTATTGGTGTCATGGACGCACCCTGAAAAAAGGCGGTATCCCACCAAAATTCAGATGCTCTGGTAACTTAGTTGCCGAGTAGTTCACATACTGCGCAGTTACTTCAGAAAATCGAGGGCGAAGAGGAAGTCGAAAAGATGGATGCTTTACTAAGCCTTGCTATCACGGGTGGAGACTGCAATTGGATTTAAAAATGTATTTTCTAAAAGACGAAAAATAATAAATCATGTATAATCATAAATATGCATCTATAGTTACAAAATATAAAATAAAATATGAGAAAAACGGATATAATACAACAAATTATGTAACTTTAGATACACTTTTTAGCACAAAAATCTAGAGCAAAATAATAAATGAGGTGATGAAAATGCCATTAACAAATATAGAGGCGGATAATTTTACGGTATTTGATGATATAAAAATTCCATTTAATAAAGGATTAAATATACTAGTAGGCGAGAATGGTATGGGAAAGACTCATGTTATGAAATTAGCATATGCAGCATGTCAGGCTTCTAAACACGATGTATCATTTTCACAGAAAACAACTATGCTTTTTCGACCAGATCAGTCAAGTATTGGACGATTAGTAAATAGAAAGAAAAATGGGAAAAATACAGCAAAAATATCCGTAGGATCAGACACAGCAAAGATTGGAATGACATTTTCAACGAAAACAAAAAAATGGGATGCGGAGATTACAACAGAGGAAAAATGGGAAAAGCAAATGTCTGATCTCACAAGTGTGTTTATTCCAGCAAAAGAAATTTTATCCAATGCATGGAATTTAGATGCAGCAGTGAAGATGGGAAATGTAGAATTTGATGACACCTATTTAGATATTATTGCAGCTGCTAAAATTGATATTTCCAGAGGTGTAGATTCCGCTGCAAGGAAGAAATATTTAAAGATTTTACAACAGATTAGCAGTGGAAAAGTTACTTTACATGAGGATCGTTTTTATTTAAAACCAGATACACAAGCAAAATTAGAATTTAATTTAGTTGCAGAAGGTTTACGTAAGATAGCTCTATTATGGCAGCTTATTAAGAACGGAACATTAGAGAAAGGATCTGTATTATTTTGGGATGAACCAGAGGCTAATATTAATCCGAAATATATTCCGGTGTTGGCAGAATTATTAATTATGCTGGAAAAAGAGGGTGTACAGATTTTTGTTTCAACGCATGATTATTTTTTATCTAAGTATATTGAAATAAAACGGAAATCTGACAGTAATGTTCAGTATATTTCGCTGTATAAAGATGAAATGAGTAAAGTACAATGTGAGATTGCAAAAGAATTTGAATTACTGGAACATAATACGATTATGGATACTTTTCGTCAACTTTATAGAGAAGAAATTGGGGTGGTATTATAGTGAAAGTAATAACAGAATCGGAAATGAATTTTGGAGAATTAGCAGAAAAACTTAGTTTAACAGCAAAAAATCAAGACTATGCATTATAACCATTAGGTTGTTACCCATACCAATTAGGACCATTATAATGTATTTTCTAAAAGACTCAGGGACCATGGACTTCTGAGTCTTTTAGATTGCTGCAATAATTGAAACAGGAAGGAATATCAATTTATGAACGATACACAAGACAACAAATGGGACAAACTATTGCACATCAAAACCATGGGCAGAGACGACTCTCAATCCGATCAATAC
>CAKRCJ010000474.1 GCA_934307185.1 uncultured Roseburia sp. | reverse complement strand
TATTTGTTCCATAAAGGAAACGATTGCATTTTATAATATTTTTTTACAATAGTCAAAAGCTGTTCCGTAAAAAAATAAAAAAATGATGAAAATTGTCGGATTGTGATAGGAAAATAATGAAAATTATGGTAAAATATACATAATTATTGAATGAAAACATGGAGGAGATAATTTATGGTACAGGAAAATGAAAAAGTATCCTGGGGGAAAGCATTAAAACCACTGATTGCTTTACTTGTGGTAATTGTTTTATGGCAGGTAATTGTACTTGAATTATTAAAGAATGGAATAATCAGTACATTTATTGCTGTTGTTTTAGTCGGAGTTGTGACTGTCTTTATTTTCGGAATGATATTTATGGTGGTGCGTTCCCTTTTAAACCAGTTCCTGGCAATTGCGCAGGGCAATGTAGATAGCAAAGAGGGACCGGGTAACAGTAAAATTGAAGAAAAAGCAAAGAAGCTTATGGAACGCGAGGATGATATCGGCGAGATGATGCGTTCCGTACATAGTTCCATCAGTTCTTTTGCAACGGTCATTAAAGGAATAAAGAATGCAACCGAAGAATTAGGGGCTGTATCCGATGATTTTAAGCATATTTTTCATGATATGGAAGAGTCCTTAAAAATTACACAGGACTCTGTAAACACAATTGCAGATAATACAGTAACACAGGCATCACAGACTGCCGATATGAAGGAGAAGATTGATGCAATCGGCGAATTAATTGCGATGATTTCTGAGAATGTAGACGCATTAAATGCGAGTGCAGATAAGATGCAGCAGTGTAATTTGTCCGCAGACAATATTATGTCTGAGCTTATTGCGATTAGTAAGAAGAACGGCGAAGAGATTGAGCACGTAAGGGAGCAGTCAAAGCTTACCAACGATTCTGCGCAGCAGATACAGACGGTTACTGATATTATTGCAGATATTTCCAGTCAGACAAACCTGCTTGCCTTAAATGCAAGTATTGAGGCAGCAAGGGCGGGAGAACATGGCAAGGGCTTTGCTGTAGTTGCAGAACAGATTCGTACCTTAGCTGACCAGTCCAGAGAGTCTACCGAGAAGATTAATCAGTTGGTTGCAGATTTGATGAATAAGGCAAATGTCAGTGTGGAGATTACAGAGAAGGTATCTGAGGCAGTCAGTCTTCAGAATGAAAAGATTGACCAGACAAAAGATATTTTTACTACCCTGAATGAGGAGATTGAACAGGTAGGCAGTGCAATTTCCGGCATTGGTTCAGAAATTGAAGAGTTAAAAACGCACAGTGATGTGATTGAGAACGAAACAGTTTCTCTAAAGGATTTTGCAGACCAGAATGCAGAGAGTGCACATATTATGATTGAACATATGAACGAGTTAGACAATACCGTTGAAAAGTGCAACGATGCAACAGGCAGGGTATTAGGTGTATCAGAGCGACTGGTTGGATATGTCCGAGAAACGGAGAACAGAAAAAATATTTTTAAATCAGAATAAAATGTTGGAAATACAACAGAAAAAACAGAAGAATTTTCATACAATCTGTACATACCTCGTAGCAAACGCTGGTGTGCAGGGGTATCCCCCTGTGCAGCAGCGTTTTTAGATAAAAATGCATAAAAAGAGGTGGAAAACGGGAAAATAATTTATAAAGTTATGGGAGGAATAAAATGGAACAGAAAATGTTTTGTTTTCAATGTGAGCAGACAGCGGGCTGCAGTGGATGTACAGG
>CAKRCJ010000473.1 GCA_934307185.1 uncultured Roseburia sp. | reverse complement strand
GTACAGGAAAGATACGACTCAGCAAAACAGATGTATGCAGGCATTGGCGTTGATACGGATGCAGCAATCGCAAAATTAAAGGAGATCCCGGTGTCACTTCATTGCTGGCAGGGCGATGATGTAACAGGCTTTGACCATGACGGTCCTTTAACCGGAGGAATTCAGACAACCGGTAATTATCCGGGAAAAGCAAAGACACCGGAGCAGTTAATGCAGGATATGGAAAAGGCAATGAGCCTTATGCCTGGAAAAAAGAAATTAAACCTTCATGCAAGCTATGCAATTTTTGAAGAAGGCGAGTTTGCAGACCGTGATAAAATCGAACCAAAGCATTTCAAAAAATGGGTAGATTTTGCAAAGAAACATAATGTAGGAATTGATTTTAACCCGACCTTTTTCTCCCATGACAAAGTAAAAGACGGTCTGACATTAACAAGTCCGGACGAGGAGACAAGAAAGTTCTGGATTGAGCATGGAAAAGCATGTATTCGTATTTCCGAGTATTTTGCAAAAGAGACCGGTATTCCATGTGTCATGAATATCTGGATTGGGGACGGCTATAAAGATGTTCCGGCAGACCGCATGGGACCACGTTTGAGATATAAGGACTCTATCGAGCAGATTATTGCAGAGCCGCATGACCCGAAGCTGGTAAAACCATGTGTAGAGTCAAAGGTATTTGGAATTGGTGTTGAGTCCTATACCGCAGGCTCCGCAGAATTTACACTTACCTTTGCAGCAACACATGAAAATGTGCTTCCATTAATGGATAACGGACATTATCATCCGACAGAGGTAGTTTCTGACAAAATTCCGGCATTACTGTGTTACTTCCCGGAAATTGCGCTTCATATTACAAGACCGGTAAGATGGGACTCCGACCATGTTGTTTTATTTGATGATGAGACAAAAGAGATGGCAAAGGAAATCGTAAGAAATGATGCGATTGACAGAGTACATATGGCGTTAGATTACTTTGATGCAAGCATTAACCGTATTTCCGCATGGACCGTCGGCTTTAGAAGCTGGGAGAAAGCCTTATTATCCGCACTCTGCACACCGAATGTCGAACTGAAAAAGTTACAGGACGAGAACCGACTGACCGAGCTTATGGTAATGCAGGAAGAATTAAAGACCTTCCCATTTGGAGATGTCTGGGCAAAATACTGTGAAGAATATGGTGTTCCTGGAGACAAGAGCTGGTTTACAGAAGTGGAAAAATACGAAAAAGAAGTATTATTAAATCGTTAAGATATCGAGAGGAGATTTATAAAAATGAAAGTATTAGATGCAGAATTTGTAAAAGGATTTATCCGTATGGCAAATGACGGCTGGGAGCAGGGCTGGCATGAAAGAAACGGCGGAAACCTTTCTTACCGTATCAAACCGGAGGAGGTAGAGTCTGTAAAAGAAAATTTTGAGGCAAAAGAGTGGCAGCCAATCGGAACAAGTGTTCCAAAGCTTGCAAAAGAATATTTCCTTGTAACCGGAAGCGGAAAGTATTTCCGTAACGTCATTATCAAACCGGAGGACTCAATCTGTATCATTGAATTAGATGAAAAAGGCGAGAATTACCGTATCGTCTGGGGACTGGTAAATGGTGGAAGACCAACCTCCGAGCTGCCATCCCACTTAATGAACCATGAAGTAAAAATGATTGCAACCGGTGGAAAACACAGAGTCATTTACCACGCACACACAACAAATATCATTGCATTGAC
>CAKRCJ010000472.1 GCA_934307185.1 uncultured Roseburia sp. | reverse complement strand
GCCATATATATCAATCAAAATAAAGCTTATAGAAAATAAATATTTTAATTAATTATGATTGCTTCGCAGTTATGCAGTAAGAGCTGATTCCCTGCATATCTGCGAATTTTTGCTTTTGTAAAAGTAATTCACAATAATTACTGGACGGTTAAACAAAATAATAAATAAATCGTTATATCTGTTGTGATTTTATGTGAAATATGTTACCATATAAATATATCAACCACCAGTGAAAAATGAAGGAAGATGTGTTGTTGTGGATATCATACTTACTGATGATGAACTGAAAAAATGTCTGGAATTTTCAATTAAGTGTGCTGAAAATCAACAGAATATTGAATTTGGACAGTCTGATACAAAACCGCGAGCAGTAGCTGAAATTGGCAGAGATAATTATATTGGGAAAATTGCAGAAGTAGCTTTTGCAAAAATGCTTTATAACGAATTTGGAATTAGTATTGATCTTGATTTTGAGTATTACCCTCGCGGAGAATGGGATGCACAGGATACAATTATCAACGGCTGGAAGATAGATGTTAAGGGAACAAGACAAGGCGGCAGGTGGATGCTTATCGAGTGGAGTAAAATTGATTTTCGCCAGAGAGATAAAGATTTGCCGCACTTGTTTGTTATGGCTTCTGTTTGTTGGGACAGAGATAAAGATGCTCCAACCGGAAAAGTTAAAATGGTCGGCTGTGCATCTATTATGAAATTGAAAAATGATGTTCCTAATACAGAAATTTTGAAAAAGGGTGATCTTCTTCCCAGCACAAGGAATCCTGTGCATTTACAAGCTGATAACTTCGGAATTAAGTTTTCATATTTGGAAAAAGATTGGGAGTTTGTTATTAACTATTTACTGAAAAATAATCCTCCAAAGCTTGATGATTATCCTAATCCATATACAGGAGAAACTTACAGGGAACTTTTTCCTGAAGATTATTAATATATTTTTTTCAGAGGTTATTTATATGATGAGTAAGATAAACATTGATATTATGACAGATAAAGAAAAAACAGCTTTGGTTTGCCTTTATTTTGCACAGCTAAAAAGCAGTGATGATAAATATAAGAAAAACTGTCATTCAAGCCTTCATTTGCTGGCGGATAAATTTGGATATAAATATTCCAATATAAAAAATGATAAGGACGCATATGATGCTCTTTTTGATAACGAAAGGTCAGGATGGCATGATCGCCCATTAGAAAAGAGAAGCAAGTATCTGTTTGATTTTTATGAAACATATAAGTCATATCCTTTAGAAGCTATTGAAGATGCGGCCAATAGAATTATTGCTGAAGCAAAAAAAGATGACGCTCTCTATTTCAGCATAAAAACAAAAAATGCTGAAACGGTAGAAGATATACTGTCAAAAAAGAAAAATATCGAGTTCGACGGACTTAATATTTTGCAGGACTCCATAAAAAAAGGACAGCTTGTATTTGTTGTTTTGGGCGGAGATAAACCCAAATGGGATACTGGACTAATTGGTGTAGGAAAAGTATCTGAAGAACCGTATGATATTGGATAATCAGGGCGAAACTACAAGATAAAGGTCGATATGAAACTATTGCTTAATAAGCCTGTTAAACGTGAAGATTTAGTTCCGTATAAAGATACATATGGAATTATTGGAATTGCACCAATTACTAAATGGGAGCCAAATCAGGCGATTTCTCAGATGACTGAAAGGAATGCAGTTTCACTGATGAGAGCAATGC
>CAKRCJ010000471.1 GCA_934307185.1 uncultured Roseburia sp. | reverse complement strand
GGGAGGCACTTGACCGTAAAGAACTTATTATGTCGAATGCCGGTTCTATCGCGGATGCTGCTATTCAGATCAACGGAGTATTAGAGGCGGCACAGGCTGCGGCTGATCAGTATTTACGGTCACTAAAGGCAGCAAATGAGGATGCGTCAAAAATCATTTCAGATGCACATGATGAGGGAAAGCGCATCGTTTCTGAAGCAAATGAAAAGGCAAAGATGATGGATGAGGCAGCCGGACAAAGAGCTGATTCGATATGGACACAGATCCAGAGCAGAACCAACGAAATGCTTTATCCAAAGAATTTGGAAAACTACTGCTAAATTGGGATATTCAAAATGAAAGCAAAATCTTCAAAACCTGTTGAAATACCGACAATAGAACAGATCGAGAAAGAGCGCGATCGTCTTAAATATAAGAAGCGCTATAAAAGAACACTGAAAAGTACCGGAGGTGTTCTTATAGTAGTTGCTGCGATCGCAGTTCTGGTGGCTACACTCTGGATGCCGGTGCTTCAGCTTTACGGTACATCCATGACACCGACAATGTCGGACGGAGAAATCATTTTCACCGTTAAGACCTCAGAGTTTAAAACGGGAGATATTGTATCGTTTTACTATAACAACAAGATACTCGTAAAAAGAGTTATCGCATCGGCCGGTGATTGGGTCGACATAGACGAGGACGGAACCGTTTACATCAATAACGAAGAAATAGATGAATCGTACCTTGTAGAAAAAGCTTACGGTGATACCAATATTGAACTGCCGTATCAGGTGCCTGACGGAAAGATATTTGTTATGGGAGATCACAGAGCAACATCTGTTGACTCAAGAAATATAGCTGTGGGATGTGTGTCTCAGGAGCAGCTTGTAGGAAAGATATTATTCCGTATATGGCCTTTAGACAGAATAGGAATGATCGAGTAGGAAGGGAGGCATACTGATGCACACAAACAGATTGCGGCAGGACAAGATCAGCGGCAGTCATAAAAAACAACATCAGATATGGAAGCGCATCGTTGCCAGACTTGCCTGCATTGTGACATTTTCCACCACCTACATGCTCATCCTTCCGGCTCTTACGCTCGATAAGACGACCTACTGCGGCATGGAAGAGCATAAGCATGACGCAAACTGCTACGAGGAAAAGCTTGTATGCGGCTTAGAGGAATGTGAAGAGCCGCATACACACACAGAGGAATGCTACGAAGAAAAAGAAATCCTTGTGTGCGGCAAAAAGGAAAGCGACGGTCATGAGCATACAGCCAAATGCATTCGTGAGGAGAAGACGCTTGAGTGCAGTGAAGATCACGAGCATACAGATGACTGCTATCTGATAGAGGAAACTTATGCCTGCGATCTTGAGGAAGGCGATGGAGCACATACTCACGATGAAGACTGTTACAAGATTAAACAGGTGCTTACATGTGAGCTCAAGGAGTGCGAAGAGGCGCATACACATACTGAGGACTGCTATAAACTGGTTCCGGTTTGCGGAATAAAGGAGCATAAGCATTCCAAGTCATGCTTCATAGATGAAACAGAGGAAGAGGAAACAAAGAATAAGTGGGAGCAGGCAGCTGAAAATGCTGCACTTACCGGTATCTGGGCTGACGATGTGCTGATGATAGCAAAAAGTCAGATAGGATATAAGGAAAGCACCGAGGATTATATAGTTGACGATGACGGTCACGTAAAGGGTTACACAATCTACGGTGATTTAAA
>CAKRCJ010000470.1 GCA_934307185.1 uncultured Roseburia sp. | reverse complement strand
ATAAACTTCATCCGTCTCCGGTACATCCCGGTAGGAAAAAATCTGGTAACGGTATGCCATATCTTCCGTATAAATTGTAAAATACTGGTTTTCCTCATAAAAATCCGTTGTTTTATATTTTTTTAAAGTTCCAAACATACTGGAATTCTTCATATTATGTCCATAAAGAATCGTATGATAATCATTGAAATCCGGATTGTTCATTCCTTCCATAAAAATACATCCGGCATTTGTGCTGTCTCCATAGATATCTGTCCGCAAATATTTTTCATCATCCCCGGAATATAGAACCGGGTAGCTTAGCTGTGTTATATTGTCAAAACGTATCCAGCCAACGATATCCGGGTTAACATTTTTTAACTCTTTTAAATCGATATCCACATCATCATACCACCAGCCAGGATTTTCCTCCTCCTGTCCGGCTGACTCCTCTGTATCTGCCACCACCTGGACAAATTCGTCATTTAATTCCTGATAGGTATCATTGGACTTTTTATAGTCTAACAGACTCGGGATTAACATTCCAAGTGCAACAGCAATCAGAATAATCCCTGCAAAAAATAAAAGTAATGTTGATTTATCCCACGATTTTTTTTTCATAGCAGCTCCTTTTTTCTCAATCTAGTTCATTCTACCACTCCCTACTCTCACATTCCAGTACAAATTTATAACACCCAGAAAAAATAACAGCAGGCACATGGCCTGCTGCTCTTTTTCATCTCCTATTCAAATACGACTTCTTTTAAAAGGTTTTCATTATCATAGCTGTCAAATCCTGCTGCCTGAACTGCACATGCTTTTACCGTGATAGCTGTAAATTCACTATCTTCTGTCACATCATCACCAACTGTTACATTTGTAAAAATTGTGGAATCTTCCCCTTTGGTAATCTGTGATGTTTTTGCATAAACAGAAAAATCAACTGTTTCGTCCGGGTGTGCTGCCTTGTATTCTGCTGTTACATCTGCCCAGCCTGTATTGTAAGTAATTTCAAGTGAGTCATTCGCATTAACGATTTTTGCAAATACCCAGGCATTTTCTGAATTATCTGCCATATGAACGGTCGGGTCTTTGTAAACAGTCTCGCCGGCTACCAGATTTTCATATGTATTCTCTGTCACGGACCAGATATTCCCACCATCGGCATCCACATAAACACCGTCTTTCCTTTCTACCGCAGACTCTGTCAGACCTGCTTCTTCATTGAAGTTAACATTTCCGACGGTAAAGGTATTCGTTACTGTTCCGGTCTGGCTTGTTAAATATGCAAAGGTACTTCCTCCCCCGATTGCCCCGATTAAAGTAACTGCCCCAAGCATTGCAAAAAGTTTTCTTTTCTTCATAATAATTTCTCCTTTATTTTTATTTATTTCTTTGCTACATGAACTACCTTAACAGCTTCCGGTCACACCGCGGTCTCACTCTCTAAAATTTCCGGAATAAAATTAAGCAGAATAATCACAATTAAAATGGCACAGATAACCGCAATGCCAGCCGGTGTTTTTGCATAAATCGAAATATACCCAAGATAAGGGATGGTAAAAGCATAAACACCTGTAATCTGTTCAAACGCCACCTCTGCTGCATCTGTCGTGTTATTCGCATCACCCTTTGTTACAACCGTCTTATTCTTCCAGTCGATTGATACGATACGATGCGTCACAAGCGTTCCTTCGGAGAGTTCATAAGTGATAACTGTTCCCTCCTTTAATGCTTCTGGTTTAAACGCTCTCTCATACAC
>CAKRCJ010000469.1 GCA_934307185.1 uncultured Roseburia sp. | reverse complement strand
AAATTCTGAATTTTGTGAACTTTGTGCACACTTATTTGTATAATCATGATACTATAATAACCGTAAAAACCCCCCAATACATTATATATAGTTTTTGCTACACCCCATAGTAAAAATACCTTCTCCTAAAAGGACAGCTGATCGACAGGCTGTCCTTTTTACTTGTTAGGGCAAGGCCCTGTTTCCAGGATGGAGTTTTTCGTGTTCCGAAAAATGAGTATGTTATGCAAAAGAAAAGGTGTAAAAATTGTTGAAGCAGAAGTATGTCCGGATCATATCAAGTTAGACAAAAAATAGATTATGCTTGAAGAATTAAAATAATTGAGCGCAAGCTATAGAATATATAGCTTGCGCTCAATTTATATATGTTACTAATGAATAAAGCTTTTGAAACATAGTGTTATTTTGAATTATATGTTCAACTTAAGCTGTTAAGTATTATTCACTTTAGAATTGTTAAGTGGTACAATAAATCAAGAAATAGATTTAGTTGTATTTTCTAAAGTGATAAATACTCAAATGAATGTGAGGAGCAGACATATGAAAAAAATCCGCCCGGATTATTATAATAAATTTACCTGTATTGCAGACAAATGTCCGATTACCTGCTGTAAAGAATGGAAAATAGCGGTAGATGCAGACACAAACCGGAAATGGAAAAAGCTTCTGCCACCGGAGGATATAGAGCCAAAAAGAAAAAACTTAAGTGCCTACACGATAAAAAAAGACGGTGGAAGAGTCATTGAATTAAAGGAAAACCATAAATGTCCATTTTTAAATGAAAATAAATTATGTAAACTTGTAACTGCATATGGAGAGAAAGTACTCTCAGAAACCTGTACTGTTTTTCCAAGAGAGGTACACCGGTATGAAGCGCACGAAGAAGAGACGCTGATGCCATGCTGCCCGGCAGTGATTGACATTTTTTACAACAGTGATATCGGGAGCATACGATTGCAGGAATTTGAACTGGAAAAATTCCCGGTAAGGGAAAAAATTGTTGAGTTGCTTGCCGATGAAAACTACAGCACAGAGGAAGCACTGCTTTGTGCATTTTATATTATCAGTGAATTGTTGAAGAAAGAAGAGGCAAAGCAGCTTGTATCCGAATATTTTTCCGCAGAGAACAAAAGCCAGTTAAAAGCAACAATCCAGTCAATGGAAGCCGATATCCATGCGACGATGGAAGAAGGGAATGAACTGCTGTTAGATATCGCAGTGAATTATCAGAAGGAAGGGCTTTATCAGAACTATCTTACTCCAATCTTAAAAAAGGCAGAGGAACTGTCCGAACAATATGAAACAGTATCAGAAGAGGAGCTGTGTCAGTTCCGGCAAAAATTAAAAGATTTTGAAGCACTGTTTCGGAAGTTTCTTATCAATGAAATATACTCTGATTTTGTATTGCCGCATGGTGATTTGGAAAGCATGGTAATACAGTTTCAGTGGATTTCGATGGAATATGCAGTAATAAAACAAAGCATTTTCTTAAAATGGCTGATTGACGGGAAAAAAGAGATTGCATATGAGACGGTCAGAGATTATATTGTTATTATCTGCCGTATGACGGGATATGACGAGGAAGATATTTATGAATATCTGGAAAACAGCTTTGAGAGCCTTGTGTGGGATTGGGGCTATCTTGCATTAATTGTTGGAAAATAAATCGCAGATGAAATAGGAGAACAGATGAGTCAGGAAAATCAGAATATACAGGAAGAAGCACATAAAAGAAGAGTACGTTATAAAGG
>CAKRCJ010000468.1 GCA_934307185.1 uncultured Roseburia sp. | reverse complement strand
CCGTCGGAGTGTCCGATACGTGTTGCAGTTCCTGTAAATTTACGTCCTTATTTCAACTCCATTACGACAAAGAACTTTTTTGTTATGGTGTCAGCAGAATTTCACCCGACAAAAGAAATCTATACATTTGAAGAGGTACTTACAATTGTAAGAGACAGCCTGCGGAGTCAGATTAACAGAGAACATTTGGAAAAACTGTTTTCCTATAATGTTTCCAATGAAAAGCTTTTAGCGGCAAGGGCAGTGCCATTGTTTTTGAAAAATATGGCAATGAAGCTTGTATATACAAAGTCTGCCCTGGCAAATACAACGACAATTACCAATATTGGAAATATTGCAGTGGATGAAGCCTACCGCCCGTATGTAGATATGTTTCATGCGTTCCTTGCAATGTCAAAGGGACAGCATTTGAAAGGGACAATCTGTTCTTACGGAAGTACGTTAGTATTTTCTTTCAGTTATGATTTAAAAGATGCATCCGTACAGAGAGGCTTTTTCCGGAAAATTGCAGCAGATGGAATTGATGTGGAAATAGAAAGCAATGGTGTGAATTATGAGTAGATGTAAACAGTGTAATATAGAAGTTTTAGATGAGACGGAACGTTGTCCACTCTGTCATTCTGTATTAGAGCCGACAGTTGAAGTGGAAAATATGTATCCGGATGTAAGGATTAAGACAAGAAGAATGATGCTTCTGTCGCGAATTTATTTATTTGTGGCAATAGTAACAGAAGCAATTTTAATGGCAGTGAATTATTACGGAACATTTGAAACAGCGTGGAGTCTTGTGACAGGGTTGATTTTATTTTATGGATATTTGGTCATTCGTTTTGCAATTCTTGGAAAATCGGGTTATATTGCAAAAACAATTGTCCTGACATTAATTGCAATATTAGCACTGATTGCAATTGATTTTGTAAGCGGCTATAAAGGCTGGTCAGTAAGGTATGTATTCCCGGTGGCAATTATTGGCATTGATGCGGTCATTATTTTATTAATGATTGTAAACCGCAGGAACTGGCAGAGTTACATTATGTGGCAGATATTTATGATTTTGTGCAGCTTTGTACCGATTATTTTATATTTTGTCGGAATAATTTATGTGCCGTATCTGGCGCTTGCTGCCCTCGGAACGTCTGTGTTTTTGTTCCTTGGAACCGTCATTATCGGGGACAGGCGGGCAAGAGTAGAGTTAAAGAGAAGATTTCATATTAGATAATTTTACCAGGCAGGAGTAGTGCATGATAAGAAAAATTCATTTGAAAAAAGAATACGAAAAAGAAGAGAATGAAGCGAGCATTGCAGGAAATGTAATGCGGGATTTAATTGCGCATGTGACGAACGATAATTTAATCGGGCGGAAGATAAAAAGCGGTGAGCTTCGGAAAAAAATGGTGGAGCCACCGTGGAAATGCCCGGATATTTTTACCATGACAACGATTGAAATGAAAAATTTCATGATGGAATGGCTCGAATTAAAAGAAAATCCGAATACAGAAAAAGTGATTTTGCAGCTACACGGCGGTGGATATATCGGTGCAATGCGTAACGCGTACCGCATGTTTGCAGGGCTTTATAATGAAGTAAGCAAAGGAATGAGCGTTTTAACAATCGATTATCGTGTTGCACCGGAAAACCCATATCCGGCAGCTTTAGAGGATGCGGTGGCTGCGTATCAGTGGCTGTTAGAGCAGGGCTGGTTTGCAGAGCAGATTATTGTTGCAGGAGATTCTGCAGGGGGTGGTCTTTCC
>CAKRCJ010000467.1 GCA_934307185.1 uncultured Roseburia sp. | reverse complement strand
ATATACGACAGCATAATTTTCAATATTCGGAACCATCTCCAGAACATCAGCCAGCTGACGAAATCCCAGGAAATGCAATCTTTTATCTACAGATTCTTTTAACTGCAAAATCGCATAGCAACTATCAAAGCCATCCAGCATCCCGGATGGCTTTATTCCCATCAATGGAAGGGCAGGCCGTTTACATCTTCATCCTCCCAATCAGAAGGAGAAACGAAACCAGATTCTGCCTGCCCGGGTTTAGTTCCCTGACTTTCAGATTGAGCTTTACTTTCAGCAAATTCAACCTCTTCTGTCACAACATCTACGGTATACACCTTATTCCCGTCTTTGTTCGTATAAGATCCCGTCTGAATACGTCCGCAAATCACTACACGCATTCCTTGGCGAAAATACTTTTCAATAAACTCTGCAGTTCTCCCAAATGACACACATCCGATAAAATCTACCGTTTGCTGATCGCTGTCCTTCTTGGCAAACCGGCGATCCACCGCAAGGGTAAATCTCACAACCGCAGTTGCATGTTCGCCATTGGCATAGTGGACATCCGGATCTCTCGTCAGCCGCCCCATTAAAATTACTTTATTCATTTTTCTCCTTTCTAAAGGGATTCGCCCTCTTCAATATACTGTCGAATTATTTCTCCTGCTCGATACAACTCCTCGGCTTGCAATTTTCCTCCGTCCGGAACAGTTTCCGACATATATATTGCCTTAAAAATTGTGCTCACATAATAATTAAAGGTACCATCGTCCAAAATATACATATCTATATCCGGTACGTCAGATCGGTTCATGGCCTCTTCCTTGAATTGTATAAGCTGCTCCCGTGAATCTTCATATGCAGCTGTTAATGCCACTATTTCTCCATTAGATCTTTCCTCTAGGAGGGCTTTTTTATATTCAGCAAAGGTCAGAACAAATTTCTCAAACTTGATATTATATTCTTCCTCCAGACCCATCACAAAACACCACTCTTATCAGGGAATCCCTTAAATACAATCCTGTCTTTATCCTGAAGTTTCTCATATGTCCCCTCTATGTAGATGCTGCTCGCTGCTGCAATTTTGTTTGCAATAGCATCTGCATTTGCAAACCTGTTCCTCCAGATAAGAACATATGTCTTTATTCCATCCATAGTTACCGGAACAAGGATGTACTTAATTCCGGATATTACCTTGATATCGGTTCGTATTTTTACAAAGTATATATCTTTTGACTTTTGATTACTGGAAATTGGCGATGTACTTTTGGTAACACCCGAAGCATGCTTATTCCTGTCACTACTTCTTTTTTTCCCTTTTTCATCCTTTAATTGGTGATCTCCACATCCAAATCCGAGCATACAGCCCTTCTTACAGTTTGTAACTGCAGATCGTGTAGCGGAAGCCGCATCCACAATTTTTCCTGTAACCTTAGACACTGAAAGATTTGCAGCTCCAATATAAGCCTTTTTTCTTAGCGCATTTCCATCATCATCACATATCGTAATGGTTCCGGAACATGAAACAATTCCCCCACCGTCCGGAAATAATTGAATTGTTGCCTCACTGCAGTCAAAATCATAATTTTGAGGAGGTACCAATCCTTCAAAAAATGGCTGTAAAATAGCGTATTCCAAATATGGATAGCCGGAATCATCTGTATGATTTACTACCCCTGGAATTTCTCCCCGCAATAAGGCAAACACTTCTCCTGCCGGCCTTCCATTAATATTCCCCTTCATTATCTCTTCTCTCCTTTCTCTCCATTTC
>CAKRCJ010000466.1 GCA_934307185.1 uncultured Roseburia sp. | reverse complement strand
CGCCCTGATCCATGTTCACACATGCTCTCATATATGGATCGCAATACCAGAATAACTGTTTGTCAGAACCATATAAAATATCTCTCCAGAGCGCACATTCCGGTTCGTTGTAATTGTTATCGTTGACACCTTTTTTCTCACGATAGTAGTCTGCAAACTCAGACATCGTCATATCGATAAGCTGTCCTTCTTTTTTCAGCTTGCCATAGTAAGCACATCCATCGCTGTAGGATTTGTAAAGAAGTTCATATGGCTGCTCCCAGCGTCCCATCTTGTTCATCCAGCCCGGTCCAACGAACATCATGTTGTAAGAATATCCGTTGTTGTATTTTTCCAGGGAACGATACTGGTCAATTAAGTTGTAAAGATATGGATACTCCCATGTCTTTGTATCATAAATCATTCCACGAAGTACATTCTGTGGATGTGTTCCGAAGTTGGAACCATTTCCGTCATAACATGCGATTAAGTCACGGGAAAGATGTGGAATTGCTACAATACCGCTATCCTCTTCTTTATTTGCTGCCGGTGCATGCGTGTTTTGTTTGGATGGAATCCATGGTGCCCATGGGCCGCCATCGAATAAGGTGTACCAGGAGTTGTTACAGGTATGATATGCTTTTGGTCCTTCCTCCCAGCAGGTTGCAACTGCACATTTTACAGTCGGATAAGTTGCTTTAATATAATTTGTCAAATCTGCATCCATATAATAGGAACCTGTAGATTCCGGATAGAAGCCAAATCTGTCATGGAATTTTTCAAAAACATCATTAACGATTGCTTTCTTGTCTTCCATAGAAAACATCCAGATACAGAAATCTTTTGTTTTATATTTCTCACGGAATTCTTCACAAGGTAAGCCAAGTAAAGATAATGCGATTTCATCACCATATACTTCATGGTCATGCTTTGCGATTTCTACTGCTTCATCATTAAAAAGGGAAGCGTAAGTCATCTGGATTGTTACTTTTAATCCATTCTCATGTGCAAGTCTCTGCTGTGTCTTAAAGATGTCCAAAGACTCTGTCAAAAGAGCTTTGTCTCCGATATCTTCTTCTTTTCCCTGTCCTGTTACAGTTGCAGAATATTCTGGAACCATCTCCGGACGATGAATAAGATTTAATACAAATTTATCCATTTTTTTCTTTTTCTCCTCATTTTTAAAATATATATGCTTTCCGTCAGAGGAATACGTTTCTTATACGCCTCTGACAAAAAGCCTAAAATACAAATCTAAGCAGACGATACTGCAATTTAGCCCTTTACAGCTCCTCCGGTTACACCTTCTACGTAGAACTTCTGCATTACTACGAAAAGAATGGAAATCGGAATTGCAATCATAACACCGCCGGCACAGAAGATTGCGAAGTAATCACCGATTAATGTCTTCTGTAAGAGATTGTAAAGTCCGATTGCAACAGTCCAGTCCGCAGACTCCTTGGATTTAATCATAATACGTGCCATTACGAAATCCATCCATGGGCTTAAGAAAGAGTTAATGATTGTATACACAATCATCGGCTTTGACAGCGGAATGATAATTTTTGTAAAAATTGTTGCCTCGGAAGCACCCTCCAATCTGGCTGCCTCTCTTAAGGAAACCGGAATTGTATCAAAAAATCCTTTTAATACAAGGAAGCCAAGTCCGGAACCTGCTGAATATACAATGACAAGACCTGCTAAAGTATCGGTAAGTCCAATCATTTTTAATACAAAGTAAACTGCGATCATGGAAAGTACACCAGGGAACATTCCAAGGATG
>CAKRCJ010000465.1 GCA_934307185.1 uncultured Roseburia sp. | reverse complement strand
ACTGTAGCAAGCCTTACACTAATCGGAGACGGTTTACGTGATGCTCTGGATCCGAAAATGAAGAAGTGATAGGAGTGGTTATATGACAAGTGAAAAATTATTGGAAATTAAAGATCTGTATGTTCAATATGAAACAGATGACGGTATTTTCCATTCTGTCAACGGTGTAAACCTTACTTTGCATAAGGGCGAGACTATGGGGTTAGTGGGAGAGACAGGAGCTGGAAAAACCACAACCTGCCTATCCGTGATGCGCCTTCTTCCAAAGGGAACCGGTATTATTACTAATGGCAGCATATACTATAAGGGAGAAAATCTCCTCGATAAAAGTATCAAAGAAATCAAGAGGTTGCGAGGAAAGGAAATATCCATGGTATTCCAGGATCCAATGACTAGCTTGAATCCTGTTTATACTGTTAACGATCAGATTGCTGAAACAATCAGTATCCATAATTCTAAACTGAGCAAAAATGATGTTGAAAAACAAGTTGATTTGCTTTTAAGTATGATTGGAATTCCGCCGGAAAGAAAAAATGAATATCCGCATCAATTTTCCGGTGGAATGAAACAAAGAATTATAATCGCCATGGCTCTTGCCTGTCAGCCGGAGCTTCTTTTAGCTGACGAACCAACAACAGCTCTTGATGTTACAATCCAGGCCCAAGTGCTACGCCTTATGAAAGATTTGAAAACAAATCTTGGAACAGCCATGATTTTAGTTACCCATGATCTCGGTATAGTGGCACAAAACTGTGATACTGTCGCAATAATGTATGCTGGAAATATTGTTGAGTCCGGATCAATTCGCGATGTATTCAAAGGCGAGAATCATCACCCGTATACAGTTGGTCTTTTCGGATCCATTCCGGATCTTGCAAATAAAGCAAGTCGTTTGAATCCAATTGATGGATTAATGCCGGATCCATCAAATCTTCCGAGCGGGTGTAAATTTCATCCTCGTTGCAAATATGCCACAGATAGATGTAAAACCGAAGAACCGCATGCCGTTCTTAGCGGTACGCACATGATTGCATGCCACCACTATAAGCCAGATGGATATATGGAGACTCAGGAAACAGTTGACACCTGTAAATCTGCCGGAAAGGAGACCTGATATGTCAAATACATTAATTGAAGCGAAGAATCTTAAGAAGTACTTTAGTACCGGTCGAGGTATACTTCACGCAGTTGACAATATCAGCTTTAAGGTAGAAGAGGGTAAAACAATTGGCGTCGTAGGTGAGTCAGGCTGTGGAAAATCAACGTTAGGAAGAACTATGATTCGTCTCCTGGACGCAACAGAAGGTGAAGTCATCTATCAGGGTGAAAATATTTTCAACTGCTCTAAGCATAAGATGGATGAATTACGAAAAGATCTTCAGATTATTTTTCAAGATCCGTTTGCTTCGTTAAATCCCAGAATGACTGTTAGTGAGATTATTGCAGAGCCGATTCGTGTATTAAAAACCATGAATAATAAGAAGGATATTGACCGCCGTGTGTTCGAACTTATGGCTACAGTTGGACTGGCATCACGTTTTGTTAATACGTATCCTCATGAACTGGATGGAGGCAGACGTCAAAGAATTGGTATTGCGCGTGCGTTAGCTTCAGATCCAAAATTCATCGTTTGTGATGAACCTGTATCAGCTTTGGATGTCTCTATTCAAGCACAGATTCTGAATCTTTTAATGGATCTTCAGGATAACTTTGGATATTCATACATGTTTATTACCCATGATTTAAGTGTTGTTAAACATATAAG
>CAKRCJ010000464.1 GCA_934307185.1 uncultured Roseburia sp. | reverse complement strand
TATTTGCTCCAGTCTGTTTTCTTTTTCCGTAGTTTATTGATAAATTGTAAAATTCCTTTCCTGCTGCCGCAATTTATACTGTGAGCGATAGTCGCAAAATCTGCAAATCTACGTTATCTAACTCCGGTTTAATGAAAACCAGCTGCCACCTCATTACCTGCCGGCATGGATTTGAAAAGACTTATCGCAAACCTGATTGGAATAAAAAACGCAGGGATGGCATGAAAATTCCTCTGCCCAATGAAGATAAGACTCTAAGAAACGTGAAATCCAATGGTTTCACGTTTCTTGCTTTACGAGGCTTATCGTAATGTTTTGGGCAATGGAATTTTCGATGCCATCCCTGCGTTTTTTATTCGTAGCAGACTCCCGAAAAAGTCTTTTCAAATCCATAACACAACCTAACAATGTGGCAGCTGATTGTATTATATCTCTGCTTTACACCTAATCTATAAATTCTTTTTTACCAAATATATTACACTATTTCTTTCCAGAACTCCTCAATAGTCCCTGTTTTCGCCGCTAATTTGCTCCATTGACATAACTTTTCTTCATTTTGTTCCTTTAAAATATAACTTTTCAGTTCTTCTGGAACAGTTCCATAGTCGTTCAGAAAACTGAATATCATTGACTGTATCCCTTCGATTTTTCCTTCATTTTTGCCTAATTTTATGCCATTTTCCAACCCAATTCTTTCGCCAGCTATCCTTCCCTCACGCTCTCCAATTTTTCTACCAACCCTTTCGCCCTCTTCTTTTCCAGCTTCATATTCTGCCTTGCGCAGCTTTTTTTCCTCTTCCTCTTTGTCATATTCAAATATGCTCACAGCAACAGCCTCCGTTCTATTAACTTTCAGAAATTCTGCAAGAATTCCTTCTTTGATACATTCGTCAACCGCACGGTTCACGGCTTTTTCTAATTTCATATTCTGTGCATATTTCCGGACTTTTGCAACATATATCGCATACTCTTTTAAAATGTCACATTGTTCCATCAGTTCTTTGTTATGTCCTTCATTCACATTGAGCATCGTCACAATCAGTTCTAACGCCGGTTCTCCTATAAATTTTTCATACATTTGCGACAATTTCAATGTTTGCCTGTCATCTGTTTTCCTTGTTCCGTTATAAAATACGATAAACTGTGGTGCAGGGATTTTTACAATACTGGATACATATAGTGATTTTTTATCGACCAGTTTCTGATATTCACTGGATATGTAAAATAAATCCCGCAGTGGAATGTTCGGGTTGTAGGTAGACTGATGTTCATAGAGATATAAATTCATATCAATAATAAACGCTAAATCATTCTTCATCCCCATATAGATTGCATTATCCAGTGTTACAATTTCTAGTTCATCTGGGTTGGTGTAGCTTCGTCCATTTACCGCATTGTAAAGTGACAGCAGATTTTTCTTATCCGAAAATAACATTCGGAAAACGGTATCCTTATAGTTTCTGTTGACGGCTACATTGTTGGTGTCTCTCATATTCTTTTTCTCCTTGCGCAGGAGGCATCCTTTCAGTCTCCTGCTCTTAAATTAGTTAATTGGATTTAAAAGCATAGATTTCTGAAATGAATAAAGAATTAAGATAATGGCTTACGCCATAGAACTTGCTCGAAATATGCTTTTTCTTAGAATATCATAGATGCACCTTGCAAACAAGTATTTTTACATTTTAAACCGGAGTTTAGGCAGCGTAACGCCACAGATTTTCAGGCTGCATTTTATGGTTTGTATTCCGTTGAAAAGTACCTGCCCTGT
>CAKRCJ010000463.1 GCA_934307185.1 uncultured Roseburia sp. | reverse complement strand
GGAATACCGGGATTTCTTGATACATTGGATACTGTTTTAGAGGAGCTTTGTGTACAGGAGATAATTCTTGCTGAAGAGATGAAAGAGATTTCCCCGGTGCTTTGGAAAAATACTTTAGACAGATTTCCGGATATAAAGGTTACTTATGTACCGCATGAAGCATTTAAAGAAATGACAAAAAACAGCTGTGCTGTAATACGAACCGGCGAGACAACTTCTTATGCAAATATCATATTGGTATCGGGGGTGACTTTTTGAAAATCTTGAATTTCGGTTCTCTGAATATTGATTATGTATATAGCGTAGATCATTTCGTGCAGAAGGGAGAAACCCTTTTATCAAATGATTTAAATGTTTACAGTGGCGGTAAGGGACTTAACCAGTCAGTGGCATTGGGAAGAGCGGGAGCAAGAGTATATCATGCAGGCGCTGTCGGAGAAGACGGATCATTCTTGCTTAAGCTTTTAAATGATGCAGGCGTTGATACTTCATATGTTTTAGAGTCGGAAGCAGTGAGGACAGGAAACGCAATCATTCAGACTGATAAGACCGGAGATAATTGCATTTTGCTTTTTGGGGGCGCAAATCAGGAAATCACAAAAGAGCAGGTAGATGAGACTATTGATTTTTTTGAGCCCGGTGATTTTATAGTATTACAAAATGAAATCAACGAAATGCCTTATATTATCAGAAAGGCACACGAAAGGGGCATGATTATAGTATTCAATCCTGCACCTATGAATGAAAAGATTATGGGAAAATTAAATACATGATTATTGACAGAACTGCCATTGTGATATAGTAAATATCATAGTGGCAGTTTTTTGAATAGGCGATGACAATATGCCAAAGTTAAGAGGAATTTCAATTATGAAAGAAAACAGAAAATTATTAAAGGAAGTACTAAAGGATATACGCCATGATATGACAGATGATGAAGTGCTGAACCTTTTGGCGGACAGTAAAATCTCAGTCAGTCCGGAAAGTGGAAAAGACAAGTATACTCTTGGACAGCGTGCGGCTGATACAATAGCAAAATTTGCAGGAAGCTGGGCATTTATCTTTTCATTCACCGGTGTCCTTATTCTCTGGATGGCAGTAAATGTTGTTTTAGCATCCAAGGCATTTGATCCATATCCATTTATTTTACTGAATCTGGTGCTTTCATGTGTAGCCGCAATTCAGGCACCGCTTATCATGATGAGTCAGAACAGACAAGAGGAAAAGGATCGCCGCAGAGCTGAAAATGACTACAAGGTCAATCTTAAAACAGAGATTATGATTGAGGATCTTTATGATAAGGTCAATGCAATTCTGGCAAAACAGACAGCGCTTGAAAAGAAAATGCATGAAGAGGAAGAAGGAGACACAAAAACGCTTTAAATTGTGTTAATGACCCCGAAAAACGGAACTGGCTCGGTGCCCTCTCAATAACATTAGTCTCAAGGATGGCAAACCTGTCTGGGGTGATAACTGTACTCACTGTATGGCGTGCATCTGTTACTGCCCGAAGGAGGCAATTGGGTACGGAAAGAGGAGTAAAGGGAAGCCACGCTATCGTATTGAAGAGATTGAAAATTTCTCTCAGGATTTTACTCGGAAGAATTAAGCTAATCCGTGGTACATACTGAGGCTCTATGTATGTGCAGTGAAGATTATCCAGCACGAATGTTATCATCTGAAAGATATTTTAGGTTTGATGGGTTCGTTTAATTCTTAAGATTGTTGGAGGTATGAATTATGTGGTTTGTATTTGCACTGTTGTCCGC
>CAKRCJ010000462.1 GCA_934307185.1 uncultured Roseburia sp. | reverse complement strand
CTTGATCCTCGTGATACTTACGCTGACGCTTCTGAGTGGGAAGTAAAAGCAAAAGACTTAGCTGCAAGATTCGTTAAGAACTTCGCTAAATACGAAGGAAATGAAGCTGGTAAAGCATTAGTTGCTGCTGGTCCTCAGGCTTAATAAAAACTTAAATGCCTTGTTTTTAAGGCTTGAAAAAACCGGATGTGAATTTTCACATCCGGTTTTTTATTATGTAAAGCTTTGTTTGTCAGGCAAAACTTTTTTCTGTCTCTGCAAATACTTTTTTAAATTCATCTAATAAATCTTTTACATCCTCTATTCCGACGGATAACCGCAAAGTACTCTCTGTAATTCCGTTTCTCTCACGGATTTTTTTTGGAACATCTGCATGTGTCTGTGTCGTTGGATAGGTAATGAGCGTTTCTACTCCACCAAGGCTTTCCGCAAATTTAATCATGCGCACTTTTTCCAAGATAGACAGTGCAAATTCTTTGCTTTCCAGCTGGAATGTAATCATCGCACCAAAGCCTCTTGCCTGCTTTTTCATAATTTCATAACCTGAATGCTCCGGTAAGCCCGGATAAATTACTTTTGTAACCGCTTTTTGTGTTTTTAACCAGTTCGCTATTTCAATTGCATTCTGCTGTGCCTTCTCCATACGAATTCCAAGCGTCTTTATTCCGCGGAGAATTAAAAAGCAGTCAAACGGTGCTAACCCTGCACCCGTTGTTTTAATAAGGAAACATAATTTTTCACTGATATCCTTCCGGTTGGTTACGAGAAAACCAGCCAGGGTATCGTTATGACCGCCAAGATATTTTGTACCACTGTGTACCACAACATCTGCACCTAAATCCAGTGGATTTTGAAAATATGGTGACAGGAATGTATTGTCCACAATAAGAAGCAGTCCATGCTTTTTTGCAATCTTCGAAAGTACCTCAATATCAGTTACATTCATCATTGGATTGGTCGGTGTTTCCACGTAGATTGCTTTTGTGTTCTCATTCACATAGCTTTCCACGTCCTCTTTATGACAATCCACCGCAGAAAATGTAAGTCCATTTTTCTTTGATACATGATTAAAAAGTCTTATACTTCCACCGTACAAATCTGCGTCTGCAATGATATGGTCGCCCGGTGAAAAAATCTCCATCAACAGTGTGATTGCTGCCATTCCGGTTGAAAGTGCTAATGCATCCACACCATTTTCCAAAGATGCCACAATTTTCTCCAGATGCTCTTTGGTCGGGTTCTGCAGCCTGCTATAGTCAAAGCCTGTGCTCTGCCCAACCCCTGGATGCGCATAAGTCGCTGTCTGATAGATTGGATAACTGATTGCGCCATAATGGTTGCTACAGCCTTCCTCCTCTTCTAAATGTAAACATTTTGTCTCAATTCCTCTTGCCATTTATGTAAATATCCTCCTGATTTTATCCACCGTCAAAAATATAGCTTTTTCACCAGAATAAAAATTCCCCCGGCAATTCCTACATATTCCAGTAGAATAGTATGATTTTATTTTATCAGAAAGATACGGCTGTGCATAATTCCTTTTTCCTCTTGTTGACTATAGGTTTTTCCGATAGCAAATCTTATCAGTCTGCTGTCAAAAACTCATCTACTCATTTAAAATCTTCGAGTTTATATGTATCATGTTCTACAAATGCGTGCTATAATGTGAAAAGTCTATCAAAATGAAAGTTCAGAAAAATCTATGAGGTATAAATTATGTTAAAGAATTTTGTAAAATATGTCTCACAAAATATGCTCGGTATGGTAGGTATGT
>CAKRCJ010000461.1 GCA_934307185.1 uncultured Roseburia sp. | reverse complement strand
GTATACAAGGATTCTTCCTCTGATATGCGTTCCCTTTCAAAATCTTCTGCTTCAATTCCCAAGATCTGTGCTTTCAGGCGAAGTACAATATCCTTTGTGACAAGAATAACTTTTTCTTCTGTTTTCTCTTCCATAAGTCCCTTGCAAACTTTCAGTATTCTGTTATCTGCCTTGTCATCTGGAATATCAGGCGGAAGCTCTACATTCACAAAATTCTTTTCAATTTTCAACAGTCCTCCACCAGGAAGCTTTACTCCATCCAGCAAATTTCCTTTTTGCCTGTAGTTTTCCAACTTACGAACGGCCATTCTGGCGTTTGCGCCTTTTTCTCCCTCTGCCTTTTTTAATCCATCCAGTTCTTCCAGAACTACAAGTGGAAGAATCAGATGATTATCTTCAAAACACTCCAGTGCATACGGTGCCTGAATCAATACATTAGTATCTATTACATAGGTTTTCGTCATATATGGAATACTCCTTCTGGTGTTTTATTTTTTTCACTATAACAGTTTGATAAAATCTAATCTATCAAGCAACGGTATAATCTATGTAAAATTTAAGCCAATGGGATCGGCTCAAAATGAGCCTGTCTCACTGGCTTTTTTCTTATTTTTTCAGAATGTTTTTTCCAACAATGACGATTCCAGCTAAAATTTCCGCAACGGACAGTCCCATCAGCAAGCCAGAAATGAAGTCCTGCACATGGGATCCACCAACAATACCTGATATGGCGTTGCAGGCAATACCAATAGCAATGAGAATTATACCATATAAAATATTTTTCTGATTTTCCAACTCCTGTGTGCGGTGCAACAGGTTTATGATCTGCTCATCGTCATAGACCCTCACGCTGTCTTCTGCCGCATCCTCACCGTCCATTAGTTCGGAGAGTGTAATGGAAAGCTCCTTACAAAGCTGTTCAATAATACCATAATCTGGCATACTCTTGCCATTCTCCCATTTGGAAATGGTCTTGTTGGATACGCAAAGATTTTCTGCCAATTGTTCCTGTGTCAGATTTTTCTCCCTGCGTTTCTTTGTAATATAACTGCCGATTACTTTTTGATTCATATAAAATTGCCTCCTATATTTAAGATGCCTTGAGTATAGAGTATAAGCTGATGAAAATACATCCCCAAAAGGTAGAATATCGGTTGAATTCCTCATTCATCCGTTTTTCTCCTCTCTGCGCTTGGCAACATTTATCCATAATTCATTTTTAAATAGTCATATACAGCAAAACATTTTATAGATCATAAGTAAAATACACAGCCATAATTCTGTATAATAAAAGTAAAAGGGACGCAAAAAACGTCATCCCTCTCTCTTTATAATACTTAATTAGCTTAAATATAATATTCTATTGTCTCCTCAGACTTCATATTGAACATCTCTTGAACATCCACGCCCGACTATGTCAGACGAGGTTTTCTGCAAAAAAATGGATAAACCTTATCACGTACAAGCCAGAAATCGCTTGCGGTACGATCTCTGTGTTTTGGCAGATCGACTTTTAAAAAGAAAGCGAAACCTTGCACGAAAACCAGACATGAATACTTTTTTTGCCGAATGATTATTCTTGAAATTATTATAATTTAGATTATAAAAAACCAGCAGGGACAGGAAAAAATCCACTTTCCCTGTCCCCACTGGTTCACTTTATGTTTTTCACTAATATCGCTATCAATTCATCAACGTCGATTGGCTTTGTTATATGACCATTCATCCCGGCTGCAATGGCCTCTCTCTTATCTTCTTCAAAGGCACTTGCTGTCA
>CAKRCJ010000460.1 GCA_934307185.1 uncultured Roseburia sp. | reverse complement strand
ACATAATTATCGTCCGAATAATGCAGCGGTCAGTCTTGCAAATAAGAAAAGCCGTCTGATAGGCATTGTTTTCAATGATTTGAGAAATACGCATATTTCTTCGCTTTTCATGGCGATTAACGGAGTGCTTGAAAAAAACGGATATTCTCTGGTATGTCACATTATAGAAGACGGTCAGACTATCGATACAGATATTATCCGTGATATTGCTGCGGATAATATCGGAGCACTAATCTGGTCAAAATCAATGGAAATGAATGATATGGAAAAACCTGATTTTTTGAAAAATGCGATGAGAAATCTTAGTATTCCGGTCATTACAATGGAAAAATATGGGTTTGACTGTCCAGGGGCAGATATTTTATTCGATTATGAAAAGGGCGGTTATATGGCAACCAGACATCTGATAGAATGCGGACACAGAAGAATTGGATGCGTGGCTGGAAAACAAAGTTTTCATGTTACGATGCAGCGCCTGAATGGATATAAAAAGGCACTGGAGGAAAGTGGAATTTCATATGATCCGGACTTAGTGTACTTTGGAGATTACACGATGGAAAGCGGTTATGAGGCGTTTTCGTATATACTGGGACAGAAAGTAACAGCGATTTTTTCGATGAATGATGAAATGGCATTTGGAATTTATCGAGCTGCAAGACTGTATGGTGTTTCAATTCCGGAAGATATTTCAATTATTGGATTTGATAATGTTCCGTTTGCGGATGTGATGCAGGTTCCGCTGACAACAATAGGGGTTCCTGTTATTGAAATGGGGAAAAAACTGGGCGAAAAAGTAGTTGAACTGATTGATAATAAAGAAAAACTGAAAGAAAGAGAAGAAATTTTGTATACACCAAGGCTGTTGGTAAGAGGAAGTACAAAGTCGATTCCGCCGGTTACAGTTATTTAAAAATCTAAACCATATAAAACTATCTAAATCAAAACGCTTCAACATTTTGTTGAAGCGTTTTGATTTGTGCATTAACAACGAAAATGCATAAAATAGCAATGGAATATTGATATTTGTTTGTGAAAATGGTATGATAACCATGTCGAAAACGATAGGCAAGAATAAAAACAAGTTAAACGATTTAACACAAAGGAGGAGGAAAAGTGGAGAAGGAAACAATTATCGAACTCAAGAATATTCGGAAAGAGTTTCCTGGTGTAGTTGCTCTGGATAATGTAAATATGAAGATACGGGCTTCTGAAGTTCATGCACTTGTAGGAGAAAATGGAGCTGGAAAATCGACCTTAATGAAGATACTGTCCGGTACTTATTCAAACTACGGTGGATCCGTAATCTGCAAAGGTGAAGAGATTCATATGAAATGTGAAAAGGATGCATTTAAATATGGAATTTCTATTGTAGCGCAGGAATTGAACTATGTTTCAGAATTAAGCATTGCAGAAAATCTGTTTCTGGGACGTGAGCCGAAAAAAGGAAAAGTCTTTGTGAATAAAGCAGAACGACTAAAGGAAACCCAGAGATTACTTGATGAAATGGGACTTGATTATAATCCGAAGGAAAAGATGGGAAATCTAAATGTGGCACAGCGTCAGATGATAGAAATCCTGAAATCTTTATCGCGGGACAGCAGAGTGATCATCATGGATGAACCTACAGTTGCCGTTGATCCCCAGAGCCGTAATAAGATTCTGGAGGGAATCCAGAAATTAAACCAGCAGGGTTCCACCATTATCTACACTTCTCATTACATGGAAGAAATCGAGCAGATCTGTACCCGTATTGCCATTATGGATCACGGCCAGGTCATTGC
>CAKRCJ010000459.1 GCA_934307185.1 uncultured Roseburia sp. | reverse complement strand
TTTCTACATGATTCATCAACGTATGCTGGCAATGAAACATCCTGATCTTGCGTTCCTATGGTTGGAATACAAGGAGGTGCATCCCGATGGATATCAGCTGTCTCAGTTTTACAAGCTGTATAGAGATTTTCTTCATGAACATTTTGGTTTAGAAAAGGTCTCTATGCCGGTCGAGCGGATTCCCGGTGAAAAGATGTATATCGATTGGGTTGGAGATCAACCGGAGTTATTAACAGACACATCAACCGGAGAGATCCGCAAGGTTCATGTATTTACCACTACATTAGGCTTTAGCAGCTGTGTGTATGCTGAGATATTTCCGGACGAAAAACTTTCAAGTTTCATTAATGGTGTCGTACATGCACTGGAGTATTATCAGGCAGTTCCTAAGTATCTTGTTCCGGACAATCTTAAAACAGCAATTACAAAGCACTCAAAGGATGAGCTTACACTGAATTCTGTGTTTTCTGACCTTGAAGATTTTTACGATGTTATTGTGGTTCCGCCACCACCGCGTAAGCCGAAAGGAAAACCATCAGTCGAGAATCATGTGCGGTTTCTCGAGACCCACTTGATTGAGCGCTTAAAAAAAGATATCTACACAAACCTGGAAGAACTTAATAGAGCAACTCAAAAAATAATAGCAACCATCAACCAAGATGAATTCCGCCGGAAATCTGACATACGTAAAACAAGGATGTACGCATTTGAAACCTATGACAAAACGCAGATGCGTCCTCTGCCGGGAGGCTGCTATGCGCTTTGTGATTACAGGTATTATGCACGTGTACCGGATAATTATCATCTTGAGTATGATGGTCACTATTACTCTGTATTGTACACGTACCATGGCAAGCCTGCAATTCTGAAAGCAACGATGTCAGAAATCAGGATCTGTGATGAAAATAACCGTCTTATCTGCAAGCATCCGCGTTCCTATAAGGATTTTCCGCGTTACATTACAGATGTAGCACATATGCCCGAACATCACCGGTACTACAAGGAGCTGAATGCCCACGATGGCTCGTATTATCGTCGCTGGGCGAGCGTATTTGGTGAATCAATGGTCACTTTGATTGATCGGATCCTTCGCAGTGCAAAGCACGAGGAACAGGCCTACAACAGTTGTAAAGGCATGCTGCACATGTGCAATGAGGTTCCACGCCATTTGGTTTCAGAAGCAGCTCAAATGTGTATAGACGCAAATGCCTGCAAGTATTCTTACTTCAAAAAGGCGCTCAGCAAGGTCGCAGATAAGCATACTGCATCTATCGGTCAAACCGGTCATCTCCCGGAGCATAAAAATATCAGAGGGAGGGACTGCTATCAATGAGAGAGACATTATCCAGCACCAGAGAAATCGTCACTTGTGAACACCTTCGCCAGCTGAAAATGTCCGGAATGGCGGATGCATACGAAAAGCAGCTGAATGATCCTAATGCTGACCTTAAAAGCTTTGAAGAACGCTTTACGGAGATCGTTGAACGGGAATGGCAGATACGATATGACAAGAAATTCAATCGTCTGCTGAAGCTCGCAAGACTCCGTTATCCATCTGCTGATATTGATGAAACGATAAATGATCCGGCAAGAAAGCTGGATACTGCTTCAATTCTGAAACTGTCTGAATGCCATTGGATTGATGAAGGGAAGAATCTCATCATAACAGGAATGACAAGCAGTGGAAAGACATATCTCAGTAACGCTTTATGCGTTGCAGCTATTCGTCAGATGAAAATGGTACGTTATGTCCGCGCCAATACACTTATGCTCGAACTTGAGCAGGCG
>CAKRCJ010000458.1 GCA_934307185.1 uncultured Roseburia sp. | reverse complement strand
AGTCTTCCGCACTTCCGGCAGTCTGTGGCCGTGTATGTCCACAGGAGACACAGTGCGAAGGAAAATGTATCCGTGGTATCAAGGGAGAGCCGGTTGCTATCGGTAAATTAGAGCGTTTTGTTGCTGACTGGGCAAGAGAGCATGGAATTAAACCGAAAAAAGCGGAGAAATTAAATGGGCACAAAGTAGCTGTGATTGGTTCCGGTCCGGCAGGTCTTACCTGTGCCGGAGATTTGGCAAAGCTTGGTTATGATGTAACAATTTTTGAGGCATTACATCAGGCAGGCGGTGTTCTGGTTTATGGTATTCCGGAGTTCCGTCTTCCAAAGCAGAAGGTCGTAGCAGCAGAAGTGGAGAACGTTAAAGCATTAGGTGTCAAAATCGAGACAAATGTCGTTGTTGGAAAATCCGTTACAATCGACGAATTAATGGATAATGAAGGCTTTGAAGCAGTATTTATCGGTTCCGGTGCAGGACTTCCAAGATTTATGGGTATTCCTGGCGAACAGGCAATGGGTGTATTCTCTGCAAATGAATTTTTAACCAGAAATAACTTAATGAAAGCATTCTTAGAGGATTACGATACCCCGATCAAAGCAGGAAAGAAAGTAGTTGTTGTCGGTGGCGGTAACGTAGCAATGGACGCTGCAAGAACAGCAAAAAGACTTGGGGCAGAGGTACATATCGTTTACCGTCGTGGAGAGGAAGAACTTCCAGCACGTAAAGAGGAAGTACATCATGCAAAAGAGGAGGGAATTATTTTTGATCTTCTCCAAAATCCAACCGAGTTATTGGTGGATGAGAATGGATGCGTAAAAGGCGCAAAAGTTATCAAAATGGAGCTTGGCGAGCCGGACGCTTCCGGCAGAAGAAGTCCGGTTGAAATTCCGGGTTCTGAGTATGAGATTGAGGCAGACACAGTAATTATGTCACTTGGTACTTCTCCAAATCCGTTGATTTCTTCTACAACAAAAGGACTTGACATTAACCGCAGAAAATGTATCATTGCCGAGGAAGAAACCGGAGCAACCTCAAAAGATGGTGTTTATGCCGGCGGTGATGCCGTAACTGGCGCAGCAACCGTTATTCTTGCGATGGGTGCCGGAAAAGCGGCTGCAAAGGGTATTCACGAATATCTGAGTAATAAATAAAAACCGGAGTTTAATGAAAAATATATGACGCTGCCACAATTTAGGTTGTGTTATGGATTTGAAAAGACTTTTTTTGGAAGTCTGCTACGAATAAAAAATGCAGGGATGGCATCGAAAATTCCATTGCCCAGAACATTACGATAAGCCTCGTAAAACAAGAAAAATGGAAGCAGTGGCTTCCACTTTTCTTAGAGTCTTATCTCCATTGGGCAGAGGAATTTTGATACCATCCCTGCATTTTTTTATTCCAATCAGGTTTGCGAGAAGTCTTTTCAAATCCATCTCGACAGGTAGTGGTGTGGCAGCTGTGTTTCATTAAACCCCTAGCAAATGCCTAGCACCGGCACTTCAAACTATTAAAGAACTGCACAAAGACCTTAAACCGGATTTAGATAACGTAGATTTGCAGATTTTTCGGCTATCGTTCACAACATAAATTACGGCGGCAGGAAAAGAATTTTACAATTTATCAATAAACTATGGAAAAAGAAAACAGACCGGAGCAAATATTGATTTCTTTATGCGCTATGGAGATAAGACTCTGACCTGGCATGGAAGCCATTGCTGAACATGTCAGGTCTGCTTAGAGGCTTATCGGAATGCTTTGCGCATAGAAATGCAATAGTTGCTCCGGTCTGTTTTCTTTTCTTG
>CAKRCJ010000457.1 GCA_934307185.1 uncultured Roseburia sp. | reverse complement strand
CAGTGATATGGCATCTATTGTGGACTCTCTGGTTGCACCGCTTAGTGTCGTAAATGCGTTAGTGGTCGCGCTTTGCATGAAAAAAAGAAATAAAGTCGCAAAGACGTTAGAGATGTTAGAGGATATCTGGGATGAATATCAGGTCTATGAAAATGATGAGATTAATTACATAGACGATTCGATTAAAATGCGATATGGAAAAATAGGAGATACCGAATTTAATGAGTAAGGTAGTTGTAATCGGTGGTGGACCAGCCGGAATGTTTGCTGCGATTGCAGCAGCGGAAAATGGTCATGAAGTAGTTTTATTAGAAAAGAATGAAAAGCTTGGAAAAAAGCTATATATTACCGGAAAAGGAAGATGCAATATCACTAATTCCAGTGATATGGAGGTACTTTTCCAAAGTGTTATGACAAACCGGAAGTTTTTATATAGTGCTTTTTATGCGTATGACAATCAGATGGTGATTGATTTTTTTGAGCATGCAGGACTTCCGGTAAAAAATGAAAGAGGAAACCGTATTTTTCCGGTGTCAGACCATTCCTCGGATGTAATTGCGGCATTGCAGCGTGTACTTAACCAAAATCACGTTGAAATATGCCTGCGCAGTGAAGTGGATAAGATTTTATATCAGGAGGCAGAAAATGAAAAAAAGAAAATGTCTGCCTGCGGAGTTCTTCTCTCTAACGGAAAGAAAATTGCCTGCGACGCGGTAATTGTCGCTACTGGCGGCTTTTCCTATCAGACGACAGGCTCTACCGGAGACGGCTACCGTTTTGCGAAAGAAGCAGGACATGCTGTTACGAAGATAAGACCGTCACTTGTCCCGTTCAATGCAAAGGAATCGTATGTAAGGGAGCTGCAGGGACTTTCCTTACGTAATGTAAATGTAAAAATTTATAACGGAAAAAAAGTGTTGTATGATGAGTTTGGCGAGATGCTTTTTACACACTTTGGTGTCAGTGGACCGTTAATGTTAACTGCCAGTGCAGCGATAAAACCAGAATTAAGTGAAAAACCACTTGCAATGGAGATTGATTTAAAACCTGCTTTGACGGAAGAACAGTTAGATAAGCGTGTTTTAAAGGATTTTGAGGAAGCAAAGAACAAGCAGTTTAAAAATTCAGTAGGAAAGCTGTTTCCGACAAAGATGGTTCCGGTTATGATAGAATTATCTGGAATTGACCCGGATAAAAAGGTAAATGAGATTACAAAAGAAGAACGTCTTTCCTTTGTGCGCCTGATAAAAGCTTTTCCACTGACATTAAACGGACTCCGTGATTTTAATGAGGCTATTATTACAAAGGGCGGTGTTGCAGTTAACGAGGTGAATCCGTCTACCATGGAATCAAAGCTTGTAAAAAATCTTTATTTCTGTGGGGAAGTGTTAGACTTAGATGCCGTAACCGGTGGATTTAATTTGCAGATTGCATGGTCGACCGGGCATCTGGCAGGAATGTGCGTGGAATAAACTGCACTACAAGTGCAAATAGACGGAAATGACTGGCAGTTATGACTGGAAAAATAAAGAATGGAAGGAATGGATATATTATGAGTATGAATATCGCAATCGATGGACCTGCAGGTGCAGGAAAAAGTACCATCGCAAAAAGACTGGCAAAGGAGCTCGGATTTATATATGTTGATACAGGAGCAATGTACAGGGCAATGGCATATTATTTTCTGACCAATCATATTGATGCTTCGGAGGAAGAAAAAATTGCAGAGGCATGCAGGAGGGTAGATGTTACTATTGCATATGAAGGAAATGAGCAGCAGGTGATTTTAAATGGGGAAAATGTGA
>CAKRCJ010000456.1 GCA_934307185.1 uncultured Roseburia sp. | reverse complement strand
ATGTTCATTTCCTCAAAATACAGATAAGTAAAAATATCTGCTGCGGATAAGGATCCGCCCGGATGTCCGGATTTTGCACTATGCACTGCTGTCACAATACCCTTGCGAATTTCATTCGCGGTTTTTTCCAGTTCTAAATTTGTCATAATACCATGCCTTTCTTATTTTTTACAGCTCTGTACGCCCTTCGAGCGCACGAAGCAATGTTACTTCATCTATATACTCCAAATCACCCCCTACCGGTACGCCACTGGCAATTCTTGTGACTTTAATTCCGGTCGGTTTAATCAGTTTGCTGATATACATTGCGGTTGTCTCACCTTCCAAGCTGGAATTGGTTGCAATAATAACCTCATCCATATCCTGCTGCAGGCGCTGCATCAGCTCTTTTAACTTAATATCATTTGGTCCGATACCAAGCATTGGTGAAATCGCACCATGAAGCACATGGTAAACTCCATCATACTTCTGTGTCTTTTCATAAGCTGCAAGATCCCTCGTGTTCTCCACTACCATGATTATCTTATGGTTTCTGGAAGCATCTTTACAGATTGGGCATAATTCGTCATCTGTAAGTGTAAAACATTCTTTACAGTAACGGACATTTTTTCTCGCATTCACAATAGCATCTGAAAGTCCCTGCACCTGCTCTAACGGCATATTTAAAATATGAAACGCCAGTCTCTGTGCTGATTTTGCCCCAATTCCCGGCAATTCAGAGAGTTCCTGTATTAATTTGTTAATCTGACTGCTATAATAATCCATTTTTCTTTCCTGCTTTTTGCTTTGTTTTGCCCTCTTTATATTAAAGGATAACCAGAGTTTTTACAAGGCTGATTTTTGATGTTTTGTTGGCAGTTTTTTGTTCATTGCACTTTCTTTTTCCAGCCAGTTCCTTTAAAATATTTATAATTACAATTAGGGTGGTGGAGCAAATAGTACATTTACAACCTAACGACTGGCAAATTGCACTATTTGCCCCAACATCATCCTATATAAATTTTAAAAGAGCACAGGAGTAACTACATATGAAGGAAAATATAGCCACTATCCCATTAATTGACGCCTTTCATGCAAATGACGAATGTCCCTTCTGCAATCTAGAGCGCAAAGCTGAGCAGCATGCCATTTCATTTATTTTAGGCTCTGCGTATATGGAGGACGATATCCGTGAAAAAACAGATGCTACCGGATTTTGCCGCCATCACTTTAAGATGATGTACGACTATGGCAACCGGCTCGGAAATGCATTAATTTTAAGTACGCATTTAAAAAAATTAAATGAAGAACTTGCGAAAGAAATGAAGGACTTTGTTCCTGGAAAATCAAGTTTTGTAAAGCGAATGAAAAAAACGGACGCCACAGCAGACCGTGCTCCCGAAACAGCACTTGGGACATGGATTGAGAAAAAGACCTCTGACTGCTATGTTTGCGACCATTTCCGCAATATTTACGGACGGTATCTGGATACTTTTTTTGATTTGTATGTAAAGAATGATGAATTCCGCCAGATGTTTGAAGCAAGCAGGGGATTTTGTCTGCCTCATTTTAAGGATTTGATTGAAACCGCAGAAAATAAGTTAAACGATATGCAGAAGAAGGATTTTTATGCCGTCGCTTTTCCACTGATGCAGGAAAATATGGAACGTTTGCAGAAAGAGGTTGCCTGGTTTGTGGAAAAGAATGATTACCGCAATAAGGACAAGGACTGGGGAAATTCTGCAGACAGTATCCAGCGTGGGATGCAGAAATGTGCGGGGGGATACCCGGCGGATGAGGTGTTTAAGGCGAAGTTGTAAAACCGGA
>CAKRCJ010000455.1 GCA_934307185.1 uncultured Roseburia sp. | reverse complement strand
CTATAAATGTATAAATTAGAGGAATTAGTCGAAAACGAATTCCCTTCTGTCTGGAAAATTATGGAGGAAAGCTTCCCGGTAGATGAGAGAAGAACAATGGAAAACCAGAAGAAACTGTTTTTGGAGGAAAAATATGAACTGCTGGGGTGCAAAAAAGAGGGGAAAATGCTTTCCTTCTTTGCAGTGTGGCAGTTTGAGGATTTTTTGTTTATTGAGCATTTTGCGGTAGATAAAGAAGCAAGAAATGGAGGTCTGGGGGCAGTGATGCTTTCAAACCTTCAGAAAATGAATAATAAAAAAATTATTTTAGAGGTGGAACCGCCGGCAGATGAGCTTACAAAAAGAAGAGTGGCTTTTTATGAAAGAAATGGTTTCTGTCTGAATGACTATTTTTATATGCAGCCGGCGATGGAGGAGGATACAAAACCAATTCCATTAAAAATCATGTCTTATCCGAAGAAGCTTTCACGGAACGAGTTTGAAGCTGTCCGGGAGGAATTATACCGCAGCGTCTACCGGCAGAACGAAAATACAATCATGCATACAGGGAATGAAACAAAAATGTAACATAAAATATAGTTATATTTAACATGAAAAAGAAAAATAGCATCTATAGTTGAAATGTTTCCGAAGATACTATATTATAGTGTTTATAATTACTGTCAATGATTAGTGTACTAAAGTGGAAGATAATCTGACAGAGCAAAGCAGGAAAAGAGGGATTGTAACATGGAATGTCATATCGGAGTGATTTCCGGGGACGGCATCGGACCGGAAATCGTGGCAGAAGCAAAAAAAGTGTTAAATAAAATCGGGGAAAAATACGGACATACGTTTTTATACGAAGATATATTAATGGGTGGCTGTTCCATTGATGCGACAGGTGTACCGCTCACCGATGAGGCGATTGCGGCAGCGAAGGCATCCGATGCAGTTTTAATGGGTTCTATCGGAGGAAATACACAGACATCCCCATGGTATAAGCTTGCACCGGAATTAAGACCGGAAGCAGGGCTTTTAAAGCTTAGAAAATCACTGAATTTATTTGCAAACTTAAGACCGGCTTATTTATATGAAGAATTAAAGGAAGCGTGTCCACTCCGTGATGATATTATCGGGGATGGCTTTGATATGATGATTATGAGGGAACTCACCGGCGGACTTTACTTCGGCGCAAGAAAAACAGAGGAAGTGGGCGGAGTAATGACAGCTACTGATACGCTTACCTATAATGAAAATGAAATCAGAAGAATTGCAAAGCGTGGCTTTGATATTGCAATGAAACGAAAAAAGAAAGTGACAAGCGTTGATAAGGCAAACGTCTTAGACTCCTCAAGATTATGGCGCAAAGTCGTGGAAGAGGTTGCAAAAGATTACCCGGAAGTCACGTATGAGCATATGCTTGTTGACAACTGTGCAATGCAGCTTGTCAAAGACCCGAAGCAGTTTGATGTCATATTGACAGAAAATATGTTTGGAGATATTTTATCAGATGAGGCGAGTATGGTGACAGGATCCATCGGAATGTTATCCTCCGCAAGCTTAAACGATACAAAATTCGGACTTTATGAGCCGAGCGGCGGTTCGGCACCGGACATTGCAGGAAAAGGAATTGCAAATCCGATTGCAACCATTTTAAGTGCAGCAATGATGCTTCGTTATACCTTTGACCTTGACAAAGAAGCAGATGCAGTTGAAAATGCAGTAAAACAGGTGTTAAAAGATAATTACCGTACAATTGACATTATGCCGCAGGAAGAAGCAAAGCGACAGAAGGTGACACAGGTTGGCACCGCACAGATGGGCAGCCTCATTTGTGAACGTATATAA
>CAKRCJ010000454.1 GCA_934307185.1 uncultured Roseburia sp. | reverse complement strand
CATTGTGTGAGCAAAATGCGGATGACCTTGCAAAAACATTAGAGGCGGTAGAAGAAAAGTTCGGAACTTATCTTTACAAAATGAAATGGCTTAATTTTGGCGGTGGACATCATATTACAAGAAACGATTATGATATTGAACTGTTAGAAAAATGTATTCTTCATATGAAAGAAACTTATGGTCTTGAGATTTATTTAGAGCCGGGTGAAGCGGTTGCGCTAAATGCAGGATATCTGGCAGCAACCGTGCTTGATGTGGTGGAAAATGACGGAAAGACTCTGATTTTAGATGCATCTGCGGCATGTCATATGCCGGATGTGCTTGAAATGCCATACCGTCCGCCACTAAAGGATTCCGGAATGCCGGGAGAGAGAGCGCATACATACCGCTTATCTTCTTATACCTGTCTGGCAGGGGACATTATCGGGGATTATTCTTTTGATAAAGAAAAAAATCCGGGAGACCGGCTGTACTTTGAAGACATGGCGATTTATTCAATGGTTAAAAATAATACATTTAACGGAATTTTGCTGCCGGATATTGCCGTTATGAATTCAGAGGGTGACTGCAAAGTAATACGAAGTTTTTCTTATGAAGATTTTAAAGGGCGGTTATCTTAAAAAATTGACAGAAAAACAGTTTGAGGAAATTTAAAAATGAAATTAGAAAATAGAACACCGCATCAGGACGGATTTTATATGCCGGGAGAGTTTGCGGCGCAGGAGGGCGTGATTTTAATCTGGCCGAAGCGTCCCGGCTCCTGGCCTTATGAGGCGAAGGCAGCAGGAAAAGTATTTGCTGAAATTGCTAACAAGCTTGCAGAGACCGAACCGGTATATATGATTACAGAGCCGGAGACAGAAAAACTGGCGGAAGAGCTTTTAAGTGAAAAAGTAAAGCTTTTGTCCATTCCGACAGATGATGCATGGGCAAGAGATGTCGGACCGACTTTCGTTACGAACGGAGAAGAGGTTCGTGGAGTGAACTGGAAGTTTAATGCCTGGGGAGGAACCTTTGATGGGTTGTACCAGAACTGGGAGCAGGATGATAAAGTGGCGGCGACATTTTGTAATAAGATGGGATATGACTATTATGATGCCGCTCCATTTGTATTAGAGGGTGGTTCTATTCACTCCGATGGAGAGGGAACGCTTATTGTCACAGAAGCCTGTCTTTTAAGCAGAGGGAGAAATCCAAAGCTTTCAAAAATACAGATAGAAGAAAAGCTGCAAGAATACCTTGGAGCAGAAAAAATTATCTGGCTGCCACACGGAATTTATCAGGATGAAACCAATGAACATGTTGATAATGTCTGTGCATTCGTAAAACCGGGAGAAGTGGTGCTTGCGTGGACGGAGGATAAAGAAGACCCACAGTATGCCTTTTCCATGGAGAATTTACAGATTTTAGAGCAGGAAACAGATGCAAGGGGAAGAAAATTTAAGGTGCATAAGATGCTTATTCCAAAAGAACCCGTTTGCATTACCGAAAAGGAACTATCAGGGTATGTGTTCGAAGAAGGAGAGGATGTCAGAGAAGCAGGAGAGCGTCTGGCAGCAAGTTATGTAAACTTCTATATTGGAAATAAAATAGTGCTTGTTCCACAGTTTAAAGATGAACACGATTTGCTGGCGGTAGAATTGCTGCGCAGGCTGTTTCCGGAGCGTGAAATAGTCCCGGTTTTTGCAAGGGAAATTATTATCGGTGGTGGAAATATTCATTGTATCACACAGCAGATTCCGGCACGAAGATAATTGTGAAACTCAATTTTAGTTATCTATGATTGTGCAAAATGAACAAAATCATCGAAGACACGCTCTCGCTGCCTGCCGCTC
>CAKRCJ010000453.1 GCA_934307185.1 uncultured Roseburia sp. | reverse complement strand
GACACGAGATATTCATTAATGCTGCATCCATACCTGTGACATACCTCTTTTAAAACCGGAATCTGCATATAACCGTGCATTACTCCGAACTCTCCCGGCCTTAATTTTTCTCCCTTTAACAGATACGCCTTTTTTGTCTGATAGCCTTTGGCAGAACTCTTTTTATAATTCTTTAGAAAGCTGTCCTCTCTGTTTAAAGAGGTTCCACTATTTAAAGAATCCCCCACCTTCTCTTTTAATTCCGGATGTGCGAGACGAAGATACTGATAGGTCAGCTCCTTTAAAAAATTAATTCCACCCATGCCATCTGTCAGTACATGAAAAACTTCCAGATTAATTCTGTATTTATAATAGCTCACACGAAACATATAGCTGCGATTATTGTTCTGCTGGATATATCTGCATGGGAAATTGCTCTCCTCCCTTACTTTAGGTGCCGGTTTTCCATTTTCCTCAAAATAATACCAGAAAACACCGGTGCGAAGTCTTAAATTAAAGCCATCCATCTTCGGAAGTACCGTATTTAGCGCCTCCTGCAAAATATCCGGCTGCACAAGTTCTGTTAATGTAACACTGATACGATATACATTACTCATATTTTCTCCTGCAATGACAGGGAAAAGATGTGCCGTGTTATCTAATCTGTCCCACCGTATTTCTTTATAAACTTTTTTTTCTTTTCTATTTTTATCATTTACGATTGTCTCTTCTGCCTCAGAGACAGCTTCTTTTTTTTTCATTAGAACTCCCTCATATATTCCTTATTCCCCGAATATTTTCTTTTCTGTAATGATTTCATCATTTTTTCTATTATACGTGAAACGTCTCCAAAAAACAAGACATCCCACCTCCCATACTGTCTCTGCCACAAGCCTTTTTCCTTATTTTATAAAAATTTAACGATTTTAATGTATTGATTTCCCAATATATTTTCGCTAAAATATCATTGTGGTATCTGGTCTGACCAGAAACCTCTATCTATTTATAAAAATCAGGAGTAATCATGGACTTTAAAAAATTAAATACACCATCTTTAAAAGAACTTTTTGTAACAGAACTTCAGAATATGATTTTATCTGGAAAACTGGAAATCGGAGCAAAACTTCCGCCGGAACGCGATCTTGCAGACTCCATGCAGGTATCCCGCGCAGTCATCAATTCCGGTATTGCAGAGCTTGAAAAAAAAGGCTTTCTCACTGTAAAGCCAAGAATTGGTACTTTTGTAGCCGACTACCACAAAAACGGTTCTTTGGAAACACTGACTGCTATCATGAATTATAATGGCGGCATATTAAGAAATGCGGAAGTACGTTCTATTTTAGAAGCAAGAATTATGTTTATGGTGGTTGCATCCCAGTTTGCGATTGACCGCGCATCCGATGAAGAAATTATCGGTCTTCAAAAGTATGTAGACCAGATGGAGCATTGCACCAGTCCTGAAAAAACGGCTGCCCTCATCTTTGAATTCAGTCACGAAATAGCATATATCAGTAAAAATACACTGCTTCCGTTATTTTTTATTTCCTTTAAAGACCTTGTATGCAGTCTCTGGGTTCAGTACGCGCAGAAATATGGCACAAAAGAACTATATTTAAGTGCAAAACAGATTTTTGACTGCCTTCTTGCAAGAGATAAAAAGGCGGTAGAGGAATATATTAAAGCATCGACGTATGAAAGTATTGAGGGGGCGCGAACAATCTACTACAGTTAAGCCGGAACTTAGGTAACGTAGTGTCGCAGATTTTGTGGCTATCGTCTTAAGGTAACGAACGGCAACAGGAAAGGAATTTTACAATTTATTTTTACACTACAAGAAAAGAAAACAGACCGGAGCAACT
>CAKRCJ010000452.1 GCA_934307185.1 uncultured Roseburia sp. | reverse complement strand
ACCCATGATAAAATTATTCCACCGCTCCCTGCTGGAAGTGAGCAGGTCAAGCGCGAATACTGGAAGCAACAGATTCATGAAAATGAGCTCTCCTCCCCTTAACCCGGCAACCACAGTAAAGATAATGATTGCAACCAGCATTAAAGCTATCATGGCAAGATAAGGGAGCAGCATATTTGCCATCCCACTCAGATCTACTGATACAAGAGACCTTGTCTGGTCCGCATATCCTGTCTCAGCCACCGATCCGATAATATCCGTCGTAAAATCTTTTGACGCATTCAAAAGGAAATTGAACAGCCATCCGGAATTTGTAATAATTGCCACCGTTTCTGCAATACGGACCAGCAGGTTAAACGGATCTGCATCAGAATCATAATCCGTTTCCAACAGATATCCGGCTGTTACAATCTTTAATACCACTAAAGCAATCAGTGCTAATGCTATGGCTATAAAAAGCTTCTGTGCCCCGATTACATATGCATTGTTCACACCATAATCGATAATAAAATAGAAAATGTTATTGACCAGCTCGCCGAAAAAATCTACTGTCCCACCGATCGCAGAACTTATAAAATCACAGACATTCTCAAACAGCCAACTCATTCTTTATACTCCATAGAAATGGAAAATCCAGGAAACTGTACCGGAAATAGTGGCAATCAGAATTCCAATAATAATTGTGCTCTTCATTGCCTTTTTATACTTTGGTTTCTCCTCTTCCTCAGCTGTCTGCATTCTAAGACCATTTATCATGGCAACTACCACCGTGACTCCCGCAACCCCTGCCGCAACAATTGCCGTAACTGCAGATATCAATGACATTGTTCCGGATACAATTACTGGCTGCCCTGCTTCTCCTGCGTACACTGGCATTGCCATAAGTAAAGTTCCAAGTGCTGTTGTTACTGCTGTTTTCAGTTTTGTTCTCTTCTTCATCTTTTTTCTCCTTGTCTAAATCTAATCATCTAAAAATGATACTTTTTTATCCGGCTCCTTCTGCACCGGCTGTACTTTGAATTTATCCCAGATTCCCCAAAGCTTTGGTTCCAGGCTTTCCCTTGCAGGTCTTTCTTTAAGCCTCTGCAAATACAATTTTCGGTTAAACTCCTCATCTCCCATTCCAAATTCCTTATTGGCGTAATACGCTGATATATCAGGCAGATTGACAATTGCCTGTTTTCCTCCATATAAAAGCAGTGCATCCGGCTTTTCTATGGCTGAAATCTCATTTGGGAACATCAATGGTCTTCCTGCCAGATTGGAACTACTGGAATAACTAATACTGTTCGTCTTTCCATCTGACTGGCTGTTTGATGCTGCATGTACACGGATCGTGTAATTATTCATCCGGTTGCTTAATGACTTTGTCGTCTGTTCATCGGTTGCTTTCAAGCACATGGTTAATTGACTGTTCGTCCGGATATTCCGGAAATCATCCTTATACCGGCTTTCCTCCTGCTGATAGTCCTGCCAGATCAGTTCAAAAAAGATGTTTCTTCCTGCCCCGGCTGAAAGCATTGTTCCAAGTCCCGGTATTACTGGAAAGTTTCCTATCTCATCGGATTTGAAAATAAACCGGCGGTCTAGCTTTCCACCTTTTCTTTTTGCATGTTCTACAAGTGCTTCATAAATCTGTTTGATATAAATAGCTCCAAGCGGATGATACGTTGTTTTCTCATCCGGCACGATCAGGTATGTAATTACCTTCTTTTCATCAATATCATTCAGGGAATATTCTGAACTTTTCGTTACATCTGCAATGCTCCATGATGTAAAAAGCCGGAGCGTTGCCAATGCTGATGTAAAAAAACTACTCCTTGTCCTATATGGTGCAATCT
>CAKRCJ010000451.1 GCA_934307185.1 uncultured Roseburia sp. | reverse complement strand
ATTCATATCAATAAGCACAAAATGTTTGTCTTCTTCTGATAGTTTTTTTATATCCTCTGAAAATCCCTGTGCAGAAAACAGGAAATAATATTTTGCATTTATTTTTGCTTTTTTCATATTTTCAAGCAAATTATCGCACATCTCTAATGTAAATTCCGGTTTATTCCAGTTACAATATCCGACAATATTTTCCCGCACAGCATTTTGTGCAATAATGTCAATGTTTCCCTCTTTTCCAATCCAGGTTCCCATTTTCGTGATATTAAGTGGAAGTTTGCCGACAACATTTAAAAGCAGCATATATTCCATACATACTTCTTTAAAATACCGCTCCAGATATTCATCAACCCCCGGTGCAATATAGGTATCATAAAATTCTTCCGTTCCCATCATATATAATTCTGAAAGATGCGGATAGACAAAGCGGAACCAGAAGTTTACATAATTTTCCCTGATGCGGTAAACACCTTTTTTCGTATTCTCCCAGCCGCCTGTTTCAAAAGAGACTTCTTTTTCCACAATATGAAACGCACTTAAATTTTTCATGTAAACACTGATTTTTGCCCTGGAATAACCGGTTTTTAAATACAGATCATTTAATTTATCATATCCGCTGGCAATATAATATAGAATTGTCTCATAAACAGAAAGCTCCCGCAGTTCTCCTTTTAAATAGCGCTCCACTGACTGGTTCATATATCCGTTTCTGCTTAAAATATTCCGGCAGACATTTGTTTTTAAATCATGCCTCTGATCCCAATGATTGATATATCCGGCAATTCCACCTATTACACCGTATGCTTTGATGCAGTCACTCACCTGATACTGTGGAAATGCCCGGACAAACTCAAGAAAGTTTAACGGATTTATTTTTATCTGTCCGTCTAATCTCTTCTGCTGACTGCCAAATAATTCCGGCAGTTCCTTTTCCACCCACGCGACGGAAGAGCTGCAGAGTAAAATCATTACCGGTCCGGGATAAAGGCGTTTCATCCGAAGCTTTATAATGCTGTCTAAAAAAGTGGCATCTTTCTTTAAAATCAGCTGCACTTCATCAATTACCACGACTAATTTCGAGGCATCCCCGCTTTTAATCCGGTTAAAATATTCATCGTAGGTATGCTTTGTCAGAGTTGCAGAAAATTTATCCTTTATCTCCTTCTCCATCTGATTTTTCTGTTCCTGTATGGATGCCTGCCTGCTACGGTAATAGAAATACTTTTTATTGGAAAGAAAAGCTTTTATGAGCTGCTCCTTTTCGGAGTCCTCTCTTCCATATAAAATATAAAGCTGATTTCCGCTTTTTTCGAAAATTGTCTCGAGTTCTTTTAAAATGGATGTCTTTGCTACCATAAAAAACCTCCGTATTCACCAGTGAAACATATTGTCACTTTTTGAGTTCTCAATGCAAAAATTATATCATTTTTTAACTTTTCAGGCAACTGTTGTCCTTTTTTCTCCCCACAGCTTTTTCTTTCGGCAAAAAAGAAGCACTGTATCTGATATAAAATCAATGCAGTGCTTCTTTCCATTATCCTATTTTAAATAATATTATTTTTTTGTGATATATCCCTGTGCTTTTAATAATTCTGCACACAATACTGCACCACCTGCAGCACCTCTTACGGTATTATGGGATAAGCCGACGAACTTCCAGTCATATACGGTATCTTCTCTTAAACGTCCGACAGAAATGCCCATTCCATTTTCAAAATTCACATCTAAGGAAATCTGTGGTCTGTTATCTTCCTCTAAATACTGGATGAACTGTTTTGGAGCGCTTGGAAGCTCTAATTCCTGTGGAACTCCTTTATAGCTGCGAAGTGCTTCGATTAACTGCTC
>CAKRCJ010000450.1 GCA_934307185.1 uncultured Roseburia sp. | reverse complement strand
CTGGAGTGATATGGGAGACATTTATGACAGCAATGTGCTTCCAATTACCTGGTCGAGACTAAAGCGGGCTGCCTGTGGGGAGTTTGTGCAGACAACAGCAGGATGGAATAAAAAAAGACCGGATGAGTGGAAAAAATGGTCGGGCAAAGGAGTGCCGATAAGTTCACTTGCAGCTGTCAAGTTTGAATATGATAACGGAAAAACCGGCTGCATAGATGTAGGCTCCGTCGAAGAAGATAAAAAGTGGAATGCAGAGGAGATGGCAACTATCTGTGAATTAAGCAGGGTGGTTGCGGTATTTGTGACATTGCGTAATAAAATGCGAGAAGACCAGCAGGCCATTCATAAATTAAAAAACAGGGACAAACTGACCGGATTATATAATCAGGAGGCATTCCAAAAGAAAATACAGGAGATTTTTGATGCAGATATGAATCCGGGTGGAGGCGTGTATGCACTTTTAATGACAGATATCAATAATTTTTCCTATGTTAATGAGAACTTCGGTCCTCAGATGGGAGATAATATTTTAAAAGAATTTGCAAGTTTTATCCAGAGAAAAACAGCGCTTGCCGGATGCCGTATGTATTCGGATTATTTTCTGATTTTGTGCAGGGGAGAGACGAAAGAAGAAATTATAAAGAGAGTAAAGACTACGAATGAAGAATTTGTATCGGAGCTTCAGGAAAGATATCCGGCAGGAAGGATTAATCTGTCTACCGGAATTTGTTTTGATGCAGAAAAAAAGTCATTTGATAATATATTTGAGAGTGCCAATCTCGCAAGAAAGTATGCAAAAGAGCATAATATTTCATCCGGTGTGGTTTATAATGAAAAAATGCGGGAAAAACGTGATGAGCAGGTATTGATTGCGACAAGGTTTTACGGTGCAATCCAGCGCGGGGAATTTGAAATGTTTTTACAGCCGAAGTTCCAGCTGGAGAATAATACGATTTATGGTGCAGAGGCACTGGCAAGGTGGAAGCTTGATGGGAAGGGATACCTTCCGCCGAACCGTTTTATACCGGCATTAGAGAACATGGGATATATTATGGACCTCGATTTTTATATTTTTGAGCAATTATTAAAGTGTATGACAAGATGGAAGGAGGCAGGGAAAAGGCTGTTTACGATATCCTCTAATTTTTCACGCAGACATTTTGAAAATGGCGGAGAAGCTTTTTTGCGGAGACTGGATACGGTAATGAAAAAATATAATATCCCACCGTCACTTATAGAGCTTGAGGTGACGGAGAGCGTAGCGGCTGAAGATACTGAAAATCTTAAACACTGTTTAAAGCCGTTATCAGATATGGGATACCGCATCGCAATTGACGATTTTGGAACAGGATATTCCTCCCTTAATGTTTTATATGAAATACCTGCAAATGTAATTAAAATCGATAAAAGCTTTACGGATAAAGTGATGATGGAAGGCAGAGGAGAATTCGTTTCGCAGATGGGAAAGCTTATCCGGGCAGCGAAAGAAGAAATTGTGGTAGAAGGAATAGAGACGGAGGAACAGCGGCTGTTTTTAAAAAATTGTGGCTTTTTATATGGACAGGGATATCTGTTTGACAAACCGGTTCCGGTAGAAGAATTTGAACGGAAATACCTGTGAAAACGTATTTTTAAATTGGATTGCACTTGGTTTTGTACAGTCTGAATTCTTTACAACGGGCAAATTAAATGCTAAAATGTGAATTAGGTCGAAAGCTGGCGGAAAGAGAAATTTTTCCGGGTCAGCAGAGACATTCTACAAATATTATTTATATTTTTAAGGAGGAATAAGTAATGTCCAGAGCAAAACAGTCAATGGACGGTAATACAGCAGCAGCTCATGTA
>CAKRCJ010000449.1 GCA_934307185.1 uncultured Roseburia sp. | reverse complement strand
GTTATACCGTGAGAATAAAAATATTTGTTGTAAACAGTATGAGTCATTTATAGGCTGGGATTCTAATGTACTGTTAGAAGAAGTTATGGAAACCCCATCGGTGAATGCAGAGGTTCAAAATGAGATTCAGAAAATGAATGATTATATCAGCGAGAAAAATTACGATAAAGCAGAAGAAATTGCAAATAAACTCGATGAATTAACACAGGGATATGCACAGGGAGTTTCAAGAGCAAGGGTGCTGATCGCAAGGGGAAAAAGAAGTGAAAAAAATAACCAAGGATAAATCTTTGCAATGGTTCGAAGAATGGAAAAAAGATTTTGAAAATGACAATGGTGTAAAACCGCATTATGAACCGGATTTCTCAAATGACAGTCTGGAAAGTGGAGCAAGGCGCCGGAAATTAAGGGAACAGCTGGTAAATGAACAGGGCGGAATCTGTTGCTACTGTATGAGTAGAATTAATGTTGCCAATTCCCATATAGAACATTTCTGGCCGAAAAAAGATTTCAGAGAGTTAGACTTAGAGTATAATAACTTATTTGCGTCCTGCAATGGAAACTATCACGACGGGGATTACTGTGGGCATAAGAAAGAAGACTGGTGGATAAATCATATGATTTCGCCAACAGAGGAAGATGCAGAGAAAGTTTTTGTATACACGGAAGATGGAAGAATATCTGCAAAAAAAGATGAATCAAGGGCGGATGTTGCTCAGAAAATGATAGAAAACTTTGGACTGAAAAGTTTTCACCTGGAAAGAAACCGCAGAGAAGCAATTGAAGCCTCAGAAGTATATGATGATGCAGAATACACAGATGATGATATCCGCCAGTTTATCGAATTTTACTATGAGAAGCAGGATGGACAATATATACCATATTGTAAGGCAATCGTAGACTGCCTGCAAAGGATGATTTCATAAAATATAAATATAAAAAGGTATCAAAATGAATCAGAATATAAAAAATATATTAAAAACAATTTTTCCCACACGTTTTCTTCATCATATGAAGATGCTCTATTTAGACAGTGTGATGAAAAAATATAACGCAGAACCTGTCAATGAAGAAATTTATGGGAAGATGCCGGATGGAGTAAACTTAATCGGTGATATCCGCGCAGAGATTGGGCTTGGACAGAGCATGCGTCTTGTGGCAAATGAACTGGAACACAGTAAATATCCGTTTGGAATATATTACTTTCAGATGGGCGGCAATATCAGACGTGAGGATCATACCTGGGATGCAAAAATAAAAGAAGATTACCCATATAAAATCAATCTGTTCCATATCAATCAGGAGGCGGTCGGAACAGCATACCTGTATCTGGATAAAAACATATGGAAAAATCATTACAACATTGCATTCTGGCTGTGGGAATTAGAGGAATTTCCACCGGAACATAAAAATGCAATCCGCTTTTTTGATGAGATATGGACGCCATCAGAATTTGCAAGCAGAAGCATAAGGAAAATTACGGACAAGCCGGTTGTCACTATCCCATATCATGTAACAGCAGACTCAGACAGCAGATTTGACCGTGAATTTTTCCACCTGCCGGAAGATAAATTCTTATATTTAATTATGTACGACACAAATAGTACAATGGCGAGAAAAAATCCGCAGGGAGCAGTCGAGGCGTTTAAAACGGCATTTACACCGGCAGATGATAACGTTGGTCTTGTCATAAAAATGAACAACCCGCTGGAAAAAGATGTGGAAGTCATCAAGGCGCAGTTAAAGGGATATAAAAACATCTATTTTATTACGGAGATTTTAGATAAAGTCCAGGTGAATAGTCTGATAGCAGACGTTGACGTTTTTGTATCTTTGCACCGGGCAGAAGGGTTTGGACTGGTTATGACAGAAGCAATGCTGCTTGATACCGTCTGCGTGGCAACAAACTGGTCTTC
>CAKRCJ010000448.1 GCA_934307185.1 uncultured Roseburia sp. | reverse complement strand
GTCATATTCTGTTCTTGTCTGAAGCTTTGTGATAGCATTTTTCAGCTCAGGAGAGTCCGCAGAGATTTCACCTGTAAAAATTTCCCGGTTCAGATAGTCATAACATTTTTCAAGTTCATCGTCAGTAAGCCCGCCGCCCTGTTCACCGGACAGATGTTCATAGCAGCATTCCTGGGGGTTTAAAAGAGCAGGCTTTATTGTGCTGTCGAAATAGCTCCTGAAATCCTCACATCCAAACCAGAACACAGAGTTTTCAAACAGAATTTCATGCAGACGGACGATGGAACCTTTTCCCGCATAGGCATAAGAGGAGGTATCAAAGAGGGCAGAAAAGCGTATTTTTCTTTTTATGGCTTTCGACACCCATTCTCCGGTTTCTTGGTCAGTATTCAGCATATCAATACCAACGGATGCCGGACGGTTTATGGAAAAGATGTATTTTAATACGGAACGTTCTTCTGCAATCAGTTCGTTTTTATAGTCCCTGCTGAAGGGACAGAGCTGGCAGTAGTTTACCACGCTGGAAGGTGGAATATCATACTCATTCAGAAGTTTTTTTAAATAGTCATAACAGGATACCGGAGCTGTGACAGAGCGGAAACACTCTGTAAATGCTTCCCGGAACTTCTCCGGAGTATCAATGCCGGGTATGTATTCATCTGCACCGCGGAATACAAAGGTAACACAAAGCATACTGCAAAGCGCATCAACGTCGTTCTGCCGGTTTATACCAAAATATCTGGCAGCATTGCAGTAAAATTTAAGTTTCGAATACTGGGGCAGTAATGAAAAATTTGCCATCATACACGGAAAGTGGAGCTCATTATTTAAAAACAGCATAAAACCTCCTGATAAAAAAAAGTGCGTATTCGCTGCGATACGCACTTTTAATGTAAAAGTAGAAAGATAAACAACATCTACCATGTAATAATGGACAAACACATAAAGCCAGTCCGTTAGCGGAGCAGCGACACTAACAGGTACAGCACCCGGCATAATTTCATATATGGGGTGCTGTACACCAGAAGTCTTATGGTAACCCGATTATGCACAGGACTTCTGGAAAAATATTGAAATTAAATTTCCATAATGTTACAATAAAAAGTGTACCCTCACGGCACATTTCAGGGCATAAAATGGGAAAGATAACTTCAATTAAATGTAGCAAATTAATTATAACTATTAAAAACCGAAATGTCAAGTCAATGTTGAATGTGGGTAAATATAGAAAAAGGAGAAACAGAAATTGATTTTTTTTGAAAGGTATGTTGCTGCTTGTCAGAGAAAAGGATATGATCCTTGTTCTATATCAATTAGCAAAATAATAGGGGCAAGTGTATCCACGATATCACATTGGAAGCAGTCTGCCATTTCACCCAAGGGAGATATTCTGGTTAACATTGCAGATAATTTGGATGTATCATGTGATTATCTGCTAGGCAGGACGGATGATATGACGGATTACACTAAAATGATGTACAGAACTACAAACGAAAATGTTATCCGCAATTTTGAGCGCCTTGACACAGTTGATAAAAAACGCATCGAGGGTTATATGGACGGTCTGCTGGTCAATGAAAAATATAACAAAAAGAATAAAGAAGAAAATACATAGTAATGTATAAAATGATGTACCAGAGAAAGGCGTTTCAGAAGGTATAATTGAACCGGAATAATTTTTTTGGATACACCTATTCGTTAAACGTAGATTTAGCGAATAGGTGTTTTCTCTTCCCCACACCATATTATTCAATCAAAATACTCAAAATCTGCCTTTTTAGGAATATTTTTCATTACACATAAGAGCTGCTGTAAAAAAACCTTATCCGAACATACATCTATTAAGTCACCGATGGTTGATACAATACCATAATCATTAGTGTTACATACAAGCTTGTCTTTATTATCATGCAGTAAAAAGCGGGATATATTATCCAGGCTATTTG
>CAKRCJ010000447.1 GCA_934307185.1 uncultured Roseburia sp. | reverse complement strand
GTCATGGAATGAGCAATATTCTGCTCCGGCAGGCAGGCAAAATCATCAATACGGTTTACAATGGTATATGCTGCCATCACAGAAACTCCCATTGTATTTGCAATTGCCATGACACCGATTTTTCCCAGCTGGACGGTTCCCTGCTGCATTGCGCTCGTCCAGCCATATAATACCGTCTGCTTTAAAAGCGAGCCGTCAAACACCAGCCAGTCTTTGCCAAGGTTTAATAATGGCACCTTAAAGCGGATATATAACACACATAACAGGCAGCAGACTGCTTCACTGATTACTGTCGAAATTGCGCAGCCTTCACTCCCCCATTTTAAAACTGCAACGAAAAACAAGTCCCCGATAATATTTAACATGGAGCTTGCAATGAGAAAATAAAGCGGTGTTGTACTGTCTCCTAACGCCCTTAAGGTGCAGGCAAAAAAATTATAAATAAAAGTAAAAAGAAAGCCGCAAAAAACAATCCGAAGATACGAAACCGCAAGAGGAAGCACCTCTTTTTGTACCTGTATGAGAAGTAACAGCGGTCTGGCAAAAATCATGCAGAATACGGATACTGCGATGGAAAAAATAATTCCGGCAAGCATTGTCGTGCTAATCTGCCGCCTTAATACGTCCATCTTTTTTGCCCCATACTGTGTTCCCATCAGTATGGCAGCTCCCATACACATGCCATTCATAAATAAAATGGCAAGTGTCATAATCGGGTTACTTGTTCCTACCGCTGCAAGCGCTTCCTTTCCAACCAGCCGCCCGACAATAATGCTGTCGACAGAGTTGTACATAAGCTGGAAAATATTTCCAAACAATAATGGAATTGTGAATTTTATCAGTAAAGGGGTTATTTTCCCCTTTGTCAAATCCTTTGTCATTTTCTGTCTGCCCCCGATAAAATTTTATTGATATTCAGCAAAAATAAAACAGATGCCACAACAACGGAAATAAAATCGGAAACCGGCTCTGCCAGAAATACGGCAAATACCTTATCTGTAAAAAATGCCGGTAAAATATATATTAGCGGTATCAATAAAATAATTTTTCTCAAGCATGCAATAAACAGGGATAATTTTGCCTGTCCCAATGACATGAATGTCTGCTGGATTGCCATCTGAATTCCGAAAATTCCGGTCATTCCCATATAAATCCGTAATGCCCATACGGTCATCTTGTATAATTCCGGTGAATTATTATTAAATAATTTCACAAAAAAGCCTGGGAACAATTCTACCAAAAGCCAGAATAACAGTGTATAAACCAGACACGATAATATAAGAATACGAATGGTCTTTTTTACCCTGTCTATTTTTTCAGCACCATAATTGTAACTGATTAACGGCTGTGCTCCCTGCCCAAGTCCCTGCACAGGCATAAACTGAAGCTGCATGATGCTTGCAAGAATTGTCATTGCACCGACTGCAACGTCTCCTCCATATTTCGACAAGGATGCATTAAATGCAATATTAATCAGACTCTCTGTTAAATTCATGACAAACGGCGCCAGCCCCAGCCCCATAACCGGAAGAAGAATGTTCATCTGAAGCTTTAAGTTTTCCTTCTTAATACGAAGCTTTGTATTTTTTCCCCTCAGAAAACAGAGTACCCAGATAGCGGAAATTGCCTGGGAAATCACGGTCGCAAGTGCCGCTCCTTTTACACCCATATGCAGCGCAAATATAAAAATCGGGTCTAATATGATATTGCAGATAGCACCGATTAAAACCGTTTTCATACTGCTTTTTGCAAAGCCCTGTGTTGTGATAAAGGTATTCAGTCCAAGCGTAAACATTACAAATACACTTCCTGCCACATAAATTCTCATATATCCAAGTGCATAAGGCAGGGTATTCTCACTTGCGCCAAACAGCCACAAAACCGGTTCAGCGGCAATTTCTAATACAACCGTAAGAAGAACAGCTATTCCAAATAGTGCTGTCACAC
>CAKRCJ010000446.1 GCA_934307185.1 uncultured Roseburia sp. | reverse complement strand
CCCCAGTGTCTTCTTATGCTTTTGTTCATTTTGTACAATTTAATATACTTTTTCTATGAGTTTCGCAAACACCTAAATAGAAAGTCAAAAAGAGAGGATAAAAATATGAAAAAGATTAGAAAGAGACTGGTGGCACTTATGCTTGCGGTAACGATGGTAATACCAACTAATATAGCATCATTTGCGGCGGACGCATCCGTGCAGACACAAGAAATTGAGACTTCAGATAGTGTGAACGTTACCGGAGATGTGACAACTACTTCGGAAAGCAGTGAGGCAGCCACAAATAATACAAATGTAAAAGGAACTGTTATTGTAGATGAAAATAATGATGATGTAGAGATTAAAAAAAGCGACAAACCATATCTTGCGTTGGGAGCAGACCTTTCCGAACAGCAGAGAAGCACCGTACTTTCTTTAATGGGAATTGATGCCGCAAATTTGGATAACTATGATGTGGTTTATATTACAAATTCGGAAGAACATCAGTATCTGGATTCTTATATAGAGTCTTCTAAAATTGGAACAAGGTCGTTATCTTCTGTTGTAATCGTAAAGCGCGACAAAGGAAACGGAATTAACATTTCCACAAAGAATATCAGCTATTGTACAGTAGGTATGTACAAAAATGCACTTGCTACAGCCGGGATTACGGATGCAGATATCATTGTTGCCGGACCGACGCCGATTTCCGGTACAGCAGCGCTTGTAGGAATATTTAAAGCATACGAAGAAATGACCGGAGAGGCTGTGCAGGAAAACGTTGTGGATACAGCATTAAATGAGCTTGTCGTTACCGGTAAATTAGAGGACTCCATTCAGGGGCTGACAGACGAAGAGGTAGAGGAATTCATGGCATATGTTAAATCTGTCATTGCAGAAAACAATCTGACAGACGAAGCATCCATCAATAAGGCGATTGATGAAGGCTGTGAAAAATATGGAGTAACCTTATCCGATGATGAAAGACAGATGATTGTTGATTTACTTCTTAAAATTACATCTATGGGAATTGATTTAAGCGGACTTGTCGATTATGCATCTTCCTTATATGAGTCTATTAAAAATGGAGAAAACTCTTCCGGTGTGATGGCATCCGTCGGCACGTTTATAAAAAGTGTGTTCAGCGCTGTCAAAAATTTGTTGAAAAGTATTTTTGGGAAATAAAATAATTTGTCCATAAAAAAGAACCACTATAGAAATCGCAAGTTACCGATTTCTATAGTGGTTTTTCTTTGCGGTAAAATAATTCTTCCGGATTTTCAAGAAGAAATTTTCTCATTGTGTTCTTTTAAGGATGAAAGCTTCAGATAATATTCAGCAAGACACAATGCCTGGTGAATTTCGTCCTGGGAATAATTGACGCATAAACGGTCAAAAGTCTTTTGCTCCGTATTCAGGTCTTTGTCATCTCCAAAAATCAGATAATCTAACGAAACATCCGTCTCTTTGGCAATTCGTACCAGAACATCCAAATTAGGTATTCTTTTGCCCGCTTCAATGAGAGCAAGGTAAGAAGCCGTAATATATAAAATATCTGCAAAATAAGCCTGTGTTTTATTTTGTTTTAATCGGAGTGCGCGTATGCGGGCTCCGATTTCTTTGTTATTTACTACAAAATCAGCCATCTTTTTTCCTCCTTAAGCGTAAATGAAAATCCAGAAAAACCCCCGAATTTTTGTCAAAAAGTATCGTTTGGAATAAAAACATATATCCCTAATCTTATTAATGATAAAGGAAAAAAATACCAATGACTTTACTAATGGTGTAGAAAATATTAACAAATAGTCAATTACGAATGTAGAAAGAGTGATAGATTTTAGGATGAATGTAGAAAAATGCGGAAAAAAGGAGCTAAAAGGGAAATGTCTGAAAAAAAATTGAAAGTGTGTCTTGTTGGTTCGTCAGGAGGACATCTTACACATTTATATATGTTAAAGCCTTTTT
>CAKRCJ010000445.1 GCA_934307185.1 uncultured Roseburia sp. | reverse complement strand
GTTTAATGCTTCTAACAAAACTTCAATTCCGCGCTGCTTATCCAAGGTGCTGGAAAAAAGAAGCTTCGGCACTTCGTTTTTTGTATCCGCTTCTACGGCTTTCTCTGGCTCCTCGCGGATTGCCCCACGGATAACAACGGAAGGACACGGTACTTTTATTTTAGAATTCACTAAAAATGCACCGTTTAACTCTTTTAACACGTCATTTTCCATATTTTGGAAAATCTTGCGCTTTAACCCTCTGATATGGGCATCATTGGTCAGCCCGTCTTCATACTGTAAAATAATCGGAATATGAAATTTCTTTTTGGCATAAAGCGCAAGCTTTGAATTTTCCAGACGCATGTTGTAAAATACGATGGCGTCTATTTTTTTCTGTTTCACCAGTTTTTTTAAGAAACGCTTACTGCTCCACAGACAGGTGTATGCATTGAGTCCCAGCGCTCCAAAAATGTCAGAATAATAGACATTCGGATTTTCCCTGGACTGAAATCCACGATAGAAACGGAAACTCCTGCTGTTTGTCCACGCATTAGACCAGACAATGACCTCATTTCCACCTGCCTCTAACATATCTATGATATATTTTCCTTTATTCTGCCCTGCCTGTGAGATGTATGGCTCACTGTGGCGCTGTTCGATGACATCTTTTAAATAATAGTTTGTAACGTATAAAATTCTTTTTTTCAATCCCGTCTCCTACTCTTTTACTCCATATTGCTCTTTTGCAGAATAAAATAATCATCTGTTTCATTTAAATAAATATAATTATTTCTCTCAAACATCCGCAGAATGGATTTGTCCTTTGTAATCACGATATAGGAAAAATCCATCGTCTCATCCGCCGCTGCCAGACTGCTTTCATCCACAATCCCATCCGAATATCCGGAAACGATAATATCCCCCGTATACTGACGGATTCCAAAAATAATGTTTTCATTATTCGGCAGAACGACACGCGCTTTCTCTTCTCCGGAAACATCAAGCACTGTTTCTGCTATCTCAAGTGCCTGTTCATCTACTTTATATATATTCTGCGCTTTAACATACATTGATTTATCATATACCCGTCCACTTATTACAACCGTAATACATATGATACATAAAACGAGTACTTTTTTGGATGTCTTCTCTGTGACCTCAACCATATCAGCATAATAATCGGATAATACATATGCAATTAATGGCATCAGCGGAAGCAGATAAAAAATTCTCATATACGACCACGGATCCCCGGTAAAAAACTTAAGTCCAATTGGTGCAACGAGCGGATTATATATGACAAATAAAAGCACAGTAATACTATAAATTGCCATTAATTTTGCCCTGTCATTTTTTCTTTTTCCCCATAAAATAAGCACAATAGAGATTACAAACAGCACCATATAGCTGCTTTCTCCCCAAAACTGATCATTTAAAAATGAAATAAGCTCCACAAATTTCTCCTTAAAAGTTGATAAATTTTAAAAACCAGTCATACTCCAGATATAACAGCATAAAAACAAATGCCGGACTGCAGGAAAGGAAAGCCCCGATAAGTAACTTAAAATGCCTGTTTTTTACTGCATATATAAGAGCTAACACTAGCACCATCGCAACTGCAAGCCCGGTTCCGGTTAACGTCGTAGATGATGTGGCAATAATGAGTACAAACAATATAAATAACTCATATAATGTTGTCTTTCTCTCAAAAATCATATTACAGTAATAAAACAGAAACGGAAGCACAATAATTGCCAGAAATGCTTTGCTCTGCCATACCCAGGTATATACACGGTAAGTAGTTGTGTATCCGGAAAATCCTCCGAATATCTGGATAAGATTCAGTAAGCCTAAAAACACAATCATTCTGCGTTCATTATTATAAAACAGGTATCCCGCAAACAGTCCATAAACCGCATAACTCATTGGAATAAAGACAAACATAAGTATTGTTTTACATAAAATA
>CAKRCJ010000444.1 GCA_934307185.1 uncultured Roseburia sp. | reverse complement strand
TCCCGGTCCAACCGGAATGTCATGCGTTCTTGCATAATTAATGAAATCCCACACAATCAGGAAATAATCTACATATCCCATCTTCTGAATAACATTTAACTCATAGTCCAACTTCGGAAGTAATTCCTCATGACGGGTTGGATATCGTTTTACAAGTCCTTCATGGCAGAGCTTATTCAGATAGGTCCATGAATCGTACCCCTCCGGTACTTCAAAATGTGGCAGCTTTGTTACACCAAATTCTATCTCCACATGACAGCGCTCTGCAATCTTATGCGTGTTGTCGATTGCCTCTGCTGCATACAAAAACAGCTTCCGCATCTCCTCCTCCGACTTCACATAATACTGACCACCTTCATAGCGCATACGGTTTTCATCGGTTAACTTCTTACCGGTCTGGATACAAAGTAAAATATCATGTGCTTCCGCATCCTCTGCATACGTGTAATGCACATCATTGGTCGCAACAAGCTCAATTCCCGTTTCTTTGCTCATTCTGACAAGCTGTGGATTTACCATCTGCTGCTCAGCAATCCCATGATCCTGCAATTCCAAGAAAAAGTTACCTTTTCCAAAACATGCTTCATATTTCAAAGCAACCTCTTTTGCATCATCATAAAGTCCGCGGACCAGATACCGCTGCACTTCTCCCGCAAGACAGGCGCTTAATGCAATAATTCCCTCGTGATACTGCTCTAAAACTTCCATATCCACCCTTGGTTTGTAGTAATAGCCGTCCACAAAACCTTTGGATACAATTTTCATCAAATTCTGGTATCCTGTATTATTCTCTGCCAGAAGCACCAGATGATAATAACGGTCCTCACCGTGCGCTGCCTCCCTGTCAAATCGGGAATTCGGTGCAACATAAACCTCACATCCCAAAATCGGATTAATGCCTGCTGCTTTCGCCGCTTTATAAAAATCAATGACTCCGAACATTACTCCATGGTCTGTAATGGCAGCGCTGTCCATTCCCAGCTCTTTTACCCGCGCAACATATTCTTTTATCTTATTTGAGCCATCCAGAAGGGAAAATTCTGTATGAACATGGAGATGTGTAAATGCCATTTTGTTCCTCTTTCTATTTCTCTATTTCGGTATCTGCAGGACTTAAATATAACTTTTGTTAAAGTAAAAACAAATCCGTTATGCCTGGAATTTTTTTATCTGCTCTTCTAAGAAAGACGGGTCATCAAAGTAATTAATCTTCATGGCAGCCTTTACCTCGCTTAATGTCTGTGCTGCTGTTTCTGCTGCTACTTCGCTGCCTTTCTTTAAAATCTCATAAACGCCTTCGATATTCTTCTCGTATTCTGCTCTTCTTGCACGGATTGGACTTAATTCTTCCTGAAGGACGTTATTTAAGAACTTCTTCACTTTTACATCACCTAATCCACCGCGTTTATAATGATCTTTTAACTCATCTAAATTAGCATACTCCGGCAAATATTCTGCAAAATGTCCTTCATTGCTGAAGGCATCCAGATAAGTAAATACGGTATTGCCTTCCAGTTTTCCCGGGTCCTCAATGCGGATATGATCCGGGTCAGTAAACATGGACATTACTTTTTTCTTTACATCTGCCTCTGATTCGGATAAATAAATGCAGTTTCCTAAAGACTTGCTCATCTTGGCTTTTCCGTCTGTACCAGGAAGTCTTAAACATGCTTTATTTTCCGGCAGTAAAATTTCCGGATCTACAAGTGTCTCGCCATAAACTGTATTAAATTTATGAACAATCTCTTTCGTCTGCTCTAGCATTGGAAGCTGGTCTTCTCCAACCGGAACGGTTGTTGCCTTAAATGCAGTAATATCTGCTGCCTGGCTGATCGGATAATTGAAAAATCCCATTGGAATGCTTGTTTCGAAATTACGCATCTGGATTTCCGCCTTTACTGTTGGGTTTCGCTGTAAACGTGAAACGGTAACCAGATTCATATAGTAAAAGG
>CAKRCJ010000443.1 GCA_934307185.1 uncultured Roseburia sp. | reverse complement strand
GATAGAAGCCGGTGTCTTAAGAGCCTGCCATAAGCGTCCGATTTCTGTAAATCAGATTAGCCAGTTAGTGGATGAAGTCGAGACAGAGATTTTTAACAGAGAAGAGAAAGAAATTCCAAGTACACTCATTGGTGAGATTGTCATGGATAAGATTAAGAGTCTTGACTCGGTAGCATATGTAAGGTTTGCGTCGGTATATCGTGAGTTCAAAGATGTAAATACATTTATGAGTGAATTAAAAAAGATGCTGGATAAGTAATATTAGAGGTTAATTTTGGGCAAAAGATGTCGATATATGTAACGATTAAGAAATAAATTAATGGAGAGAGTTGTATGAATATATCAGGAATCCGTACCAATGCGGGGTTTTATGATTACAATTCAATAAAGATTAATGAGTTCCGGAATCAGCAGATACAGGAGTCGAAGGCTGTAGAGACTCCACCATCCCTGATGGAAGAGAGTACAGACAGCAGGCAGCAGGAACAGGAGAATGTGTCTGTTATTGCGTCAAAAGAAGACAATGGAGCAAAGGAGTTCGCAGACAGATACCAACCGGATGTTACATATGAACTGAAAGGAATGGACAGTGATATTTCGAAGTTAGACATAGAGAAAGCGTTGTCTGATATGAAGAAAGACCAGGTATTACAGCAGTATCAGTTCTTTGTCGGCGAGAAGCAGCAGGCGGCTGATGAACCATTAAGCCGTTACAGGGAAGATGAGAATTTCTGGTTATAGATAAATTTTTAATACCGTATGAAAGTCATACGGTATTTTTTTCGCATAGAAAGTGGCATGCTATAGAAAGAATACAGGTATGCAGAGACAGAAAGGAAAACATACATGTTAAAAAAGTTTTATCCTGGGGAATATATGGACTCCACATATCACATTGATTTTGACAGGTTATATAAAGAGGGATACCGGGGAATTATATTTGATATAGATAATACGCTTGTACCACATGGCGCGCCGGCAGATGAACGAGCCTGTGCATTATTCGAGCATTTAAAGGAGCTGGGTTTTTCCTGCATGCTGCTTTCAAATAATAAAGAGCCAAGGGTTAAAATGTTTAATGATGCAGTACATGTTTCTTACATCTACAAGGCGGGCAAACCAAAGACAGCAAATTATAAAAAGGCTATGCAGAAAATGGGAACAGATACAAGCAATACGATATTTGTAGGCGACCAGGTATTTACTGACGTCTACGGTGCCAATCTTGCGGGGATACGGACGATTTTAGTAAAGCCTATCCACCCAAAGGAAGAAATACAGATTGTTCTAAAAAGATATTTAGAAAAGATAGTTTTATTTTTTTATGAAAAATACAAGAAAAAAGAAGAAAAGAGGAAATAACAAAGATGAGAATTGCAATCGGAAATGACCATGCAGCAACAGAATTAAAGTTTATCATTATGGATTATGTGAAAAGTCTTGGGCATGAGGTTATTAATTTTGGTACAGACGGCAATGAGAGCTGTAATTACCCGGAGTATGGAGAAAAAGTAGGACGTGCTGTTGTAAATGGGGAGGCAGACTGTGGAATTTTAATTTGTGGTACAGGAGTTGGTATTTCCATTGCTGCTAATAAAGTAAACGGTGTACGTGCGGCTGTATGCTCAGACTGTGCAACTGCAAGATTGGTGAAGGAACACAACAATGCCAATATCATTGCGTTTGGTGCAAGAATTGTTGGAAGTGAGCTTGCAAAAGATATCGTAAAAGCATATCTTGATGCAGAGTTTCAGGGTGGAAGACACCAGACAAGAATTGATATGATTCACGAAATAGAGACAAGAAACTAAAAAAAAGCTTGAAAAGTGTGGCTTTTTATTATAAAATAGAGAAATCAGAGAGCCTTTGTGCTCGTACGCATTTTTTAAGGAGGAAGTTTGAATGATTTCAGCAGGCGATTTCAGAAATGGTATCACTATTGAATTAGAAGGTAACA
>CAKRCJ010000442.1 GCA_934307185.1 uncultured Roseburia sp. | reverse complement strand
GTCCTCATCTTCCCCAAATTCACCATGGATTTTTTCTTCAAAACCTTTGTAAGTAGGAAATCCCAACATATAAACCGCCATTGCCATAGATAATTCCGCATTTTCCTCTTTCCACAGCCCTGCCGATTTTTCCAGTTCGTCCATAACAGTATCACGCGGTATTTTTACATTACTTTCTTCCTCTAAAACTGTCTGGATGACGCCCGGCAATGCCATGCACATTTTAAAGAAAGCGTCTTCTTCTCCTGTAAGGATCTCATAAAACTGATCCATACTCACACGGCGTATCAGTCTGTGCTGCACATTTTTTCCGTCTACTTTCGTTGACCATTTTATATTCTGTGATTTCTTTGCAATCGCCTCAACCAATAAGCAGGCACAATCATCATCTTCTAAAATTTGTCCCTGCATTTTTATATATGTTTTTGCTGAAGAAGCAGAATTCATTGTATTATGCTTATTTTTCATCTCTACATATAAGGTATGGACAACATCCCCCTCCGGCATTTTAATTCCGTCAGGATTCCTGTAAATGACATCCCAGCCAGCCTGTGGAACCTCGCAGCCTTTGAAATAGGAAAAAATATTCTGGTGAAAATATCCGATATCATTATTATTGGACTTGTCTCTCTGCCTGAAAATCTCATTCTTTACAATTTCATCCCAGCTTGCACGATATACCGATTTATCAAAAATCAGCTTTATCGGGTCAATCAAATTACTGTTAAACCGTTTTAAATCATATGAATCCAATTTTTCCCCATACTTCATAATAGTTGCACATACATGCCTCTTGAAATCTTCTTCTGATATAAAACCCAAATCCCAACTCATTTATTCAATCTCCTCTAATGACTGATGTATCTTCAATCCTATTTCATATGCCAGATTCACCGGAACAGCATTTCCAACCTGCTTATACTGTGACTGGACACTGCCGCAAAACTGCCATTCGTCTGGAAAAGTCTGGCATCTTGCATTCTCCCGTACCGTAAATGGCCTTGCCTCTAACGGATGGCATCTTTCGGTCTGCTTTTGGGACGGAGAAGTCAATACTGTCAGGGAAGGTTCATCAAGGCTCAACCTTCTCAAAATCCCTGTCCTGCCACCGCCCATATTCCAACAGCTCTTCATGTATGCCTTTGCGATTTCCGGATCAATGTCTCTCCAATATCCACCAGGTGGAACCAGTTCAAATATTTTCCTTTTATTCTCTCCGTATGGCACCCCTGGTCCCTTTGGGCAATCCAGCAATATATCCCTTAAGACCGGCTTATTTTCCTGCTCTTTCGGAAAGGAAAATGAAATCTTCCCCATCAAATCCTTTCTGATTCCTATCGTTATCAACCTTTCCCGTTTCTGTGGCACTCCAAAATCCCATGCATTCAAGACTTTTTTCTGAATTGTGTATCCTGCCTGTTCAAAAATGTCCGTTATCGTCTTATACGTCCTTCCCTTATCATGCGTTAACAGCCCTCTTACATTTTCAAACAGAAACATTTTAGGCTGAAGTTTCTGCAAAAAAGTTGCGTAATGATAAAATAACGTTCCCCTTGCATCTTCGAGCCCCAGCCTCTTTCCTGCATAAGAGAAAGCCTGGCATGGTGCCCCACCGGATAATAAATCAAGCTCCCCTTTTTTTATGTCAAAATACTCTTCCAGGTCCAGGCAGGAAATATTGGCAATGTCATCATGGATCACTCTCCATTTCGGTCTGTTAAGTTTTAAGGAATCCGCCGCATCTTTATTAAATTCAATTAAACCTAATGCCTCAAATCCAGCTTTTTCTATCCCTAAAGCCAGACCTCCTGCCCCTGCAAATAATTCTATTGTTGTAAATTTTTTATTTTGTATTTCCATCATATCCTCAATCCTGTAATGTTCCATTCAAATAAAATACAATTGTTTTTATTCTACCACATCCTTTAAAATGCAACAAGCAATTTTCCGGCTAAATAGTTCTAAATCA
>CAKRCJ010000441.1 GCA_934307185.1 uncultured Roseburia sp. | reverse complement strand
ATATATTACATTCCAACATTCCTTGCAAGAGAACACTTGCACCATGGTATATAGAAATGATATACTTTTCATAGATAGAATTTATAAATATAAAGGGGGAATCACTTATGAAGAAAGCTTTGAAATGGATTATTCCCGTTTTATGCGCAGCACTGCTTGTCTCTGCAGTTTTTCTCTACAAGTACATAAACCGGGTAAGGTACAATGACAGTTACGTCAATGGAAATACCGCCGGAAATCTATATAACGCCGGATATTTCTGCGAACACAATGGCATCGTATATTTTGCGAATCCAGACGACAATTACTGCCTGTACTCTATGAATCCGGATGGCACAGATATGAAAAAACTTGCGGATATCAGCGTCAGCTACTTAAATGCAGACGACCACTACATTTATTTTTGCAGAATGAAGGGAAGCAGCGACACTGCGTTTTCTTTTCTTCCTCTAAATTCCAACAGTCTATCAAGACTTTCCATTAATGGAAAAGGAGACTCGGTTGTTTTAGACGATGCGCCAAGCATGTATGCTTCCCTCTGTGGAAATTACATTTATTATGTGCATTATGATAAAGAAGAAGCCTCTACGCTTTATAAGATAAAAATCGACGGAACCAATAAAGAACAGGTAAGTAAAGACCCGTTTTTCACCGCCTCTGCGGACGGACAGTTTATTTATTATAATGGATTAACCGGTAATCATAATATTTATGAAATGGATACCTCCTCTGATTCCGCCCATGTCATTTATGAGGGCAACTGCTGGATGCCGGTTAAAGTTGATAATGATTTGTATTTTATGGACTGTGAAGCTGATTACCAGATTGCCAGAGTTAATCTGTCCACCGGAGAAAAAATCTATGTTACCGACTGCCGTGTTGACTGCTATAATGTCTGTGGAGATTATATTTTCTTCCAGAAAAATGATAAAGAAAATCCGGCTTTCTGCGTTGCAAGAACCGATGGCACCGGCTATCAGGAATTAAAGAGCGGAAATTTTACAGCAATTAATACCACTTCTTCTTATGTATATTTTAAAAATTTTTCCAATGATTTGTTTTACCGGACTTCTGTAACAGCACCGGGTGCTGTAGAACCTTTCCGGCCATAATCAGTATAGTAAAAGACCGTGTATGCTATTTTCTTCCATTTAAAACATAACATACACGGTCTTTTTTATGCAAAATCAAATAATGACAACTGATTCGACTCCGGCAGGTCTCCTAATAAGCCTAAATCTGCCATTAAGTCAATCGTTGATTTTGTAACCTTTGTCCTCTGACGGAAATCATCTTTGGATAAAAATTTTCCCTGCTTTGCAGCTTCTGCCACTGCAATCGCCGCGTTATCTCCCATACCTTCTATGGTATTTAACGCCGGCATTAATTTACCGTCTATAATCTGGAAACGGTCCGGCAATGCCTGATAAATGTCAATCGGTGTAAACTCAAAGCCTCTTGCATACATCTCCTGGACAATTTTCATATCGCGGTAAACGTCCTGCTCTTTTTTGGAAAGAGCATCCTTTCTTCTTGTATAATCTTTATAAAAATACTCCAGACGGTCTTTTCCCTGACACATAATTTCATAATTAAAGCCTGTTGCACGGATGGAAAAATATGCCGCATAATATGCAAGCGGATAAAATACTTTACAGTAGGCAATCCGCCATGCCATCATAACGTAGGCCGCCGCATGGGCTTTCGGGAACATGTATTTAATCTTTAAACAGGACTCAATGTACCATTCCGGGACATTATGCGCCCGCATTTCTTCCTTCCATTCGTCCTTTAAGCCTTTTCCTTTTCGTACACTCTCCATAATCGTAAATGCCTGCCCATGTTCCAGCCCCTTATTAATCAGATAAATCATGATATCATCTCGGGTACAGATACAGGTGGTAATGGTCGCAGTACCCGATTTAATCAAATCCTGCGCATTTCCAAGCCATACGTCTGTACCATGAGA
>CAKRCJ010000440.1 GCA_934307185.1 uncultured Roseburia sp. | reverse complement strand
AGCGGGCATGTTTCTCCAATGTGATTTTACAAATAACTGTGTGAATGTTGGAATTAATGGTTTAGGCGCAATCGGGGTTAATTATGCAAAATTAGCCGGAAGTGTTGCATGGGGAAACGTATCTGGAAAGCCGTCAACATATGCACCATCCTCGCATACACATAGTTATCTGCCACTAAGCGGTGGCACTTTGACTGGAGGTGTTACTTTTGCAAATGCAAAATGGAATCTGGTGGGGGATGATTGTTATTTCGGTGACAATAATGTGAAAGGTGCAGTGTGCTTTCTTGGAAAAACAGCAGATACCGCATTAGTATTATATAACAAAAGTAACACCAATAATTATGGGTATATTCAATATATGTCATCAAATGAAATGTATATTGGTAACGCAACTCAAATTTCGATACTCTCAAATAAATCGGTAAATATAAGAAATGCAGGAAATAGCGGATGGCAAACAATAAATGCATCTGGTTTTGCAAAACAGTCTTCACGAAAATATAAGAAAAATATTTTAGAAATGACAGATGAAAACGCTAAGCGCATACTGGAATATCAAGTGAAAACATACGATTATATTAATGAGGAAGATGGAATAGATTGCGAGGGATTGATTGCAGAAGAAGTTGCCGAGATTGATACTTATCCGGTTATGTTTGATGAAGATGGAAATCCGGATGGATTAGATTATTCCAGATTTGTCCCGCAGCTTATTAAAATGGTTCAAATCCAGCAGAAACAGATAGATGAACTGGAAAAAGAAATTGCAAGTCTTAAGGAAGCCGAAAAATAGTGGCTGATACATAGGTTTAACTCAAAAATCAATAGACAATATGAAGGTGTAAGTGTATAATAAAAAAAGAATAAAGCAGAGCCCTAGCGCCGAATAATTGACTTGATAAGAGTTGATTATCCGGCGCTTTTTGCGTTGCAAAATGGCACAAATAATGTGTGTCGGAGATTTATAATGAAAATATAATAAAGAAAGAGAGGATGATTGAAAGGTTGGGAGAGATATTAAAACAGACCTATACGATTGCGTTGCCGATTGTGCTCACGGCTTTCATGGGTTACATAGTCTGGCTGTTGGAACGGCAGAAAACAGACAGGGACGCAAACAGTAAAGGAACCATGTTATTACTTCGTGTGCAGTTGATTGAATATCATGATAAGTATATGAAACTTGGAGAGATACCGTCCTATGCTTATCAGAATTTTCAGGAAATGTATGAAGCATATCACGCATTGGGCGGTAATGGCATGGTAACGAAAATGAAAAATGAGATTGAGGAGCTTCATTTGAAGCAGAAGGGAGTAAGTAATGAGTAATAAAGTCTATGACACAATCAAAGATGTATCCTTATTGTGGATGCCAATTTTGATTACATTTTATGGAGTAGTGAGTGCCACTTGGGGACTTCCTTACGGTGAGCAGATTTTAGCTACACTTACAGGATTAAACGCTGCACTTGGTGCAGTGGTTAAATATTACAAATCAAAATATGATAAGGAAAGTGAGGAATAATTTATGATTATTAATGTACATGCCGGACACAATCCGGACGGAAAAGTAGCTTGTGGAGCGATTGGGATTATCCGGGAGTCCACTGAAGCAAGGAATGTGAAAAATGAGGTTATCAGACAGTTGAAAGGTCTTGGACACACTGTTTATGATTGTACAGTTGACAATGGAACCAGTGCAAACAATGTGCTTTGTAATATCGTGAGCAAATGCAATGCACATACAGCGGATTTAGATGTATCCATTCATTTTAATGCCGGAGCAAATGATAGTGCCGGAAATGGAAAGACAACCGGAGTAGAAGCGTATATCTACAGTGATGACAGCAAAGCAAAAACTTTTGGTGAAAAAGTTGTAAATGCGATTGCAGCACTTGGATTTAAAAACCGCGGCGTAAAAGTAAATAAGAAGCTTTATGTTCTTCGCAAGACAAAAGCTCCTGCC
>CAKRCJ010000439.1 GCA_934307185.1 uncultured Roseburia sp. | reverse complement strand
AATGCAGGTGTATGTGGAAAGACGGCACACACCGCACGTTTACAGGATGAATTGACCGGAGCTTTAATTGGTCTGGCAAAATCCTGCGGGAATAATCCAAAAACAGAAAATACCGACAGGATTATTATAGAGGGTCTGTTTACAACAGTTACAAATGTTTCTTTTAATGATGAGACATTGCAGGATATGATTGAGAAAGTAAAAGCAGAGAAGAAAAAAATTGTTCCGGACTGCAGTGTATGTAAAAATCCATGTGGAAATACCGATGATTATGATTTGAAAAATCTGTGGACAGACAATGAGGACATCCGTTCCTTAAAATCTCTGATTTTATTTGGGATTCGCGGCATGGCAGCTTATGCTTATCATGCGATGGTATTAGGTTATGTGTCCGAGGAAGTGAATGCCTTTTTCTATAAGGCACTTTCTGTCATCGGCTACGATATGGATATGGAGCTTTTGCTTCCGGTTGTTCTTGAGGTGGGAGAAAAAAATCTTATCTGCATGGAACTTCTGGATAGGGCAAACACCGAAACCTTCGGAACGCCTGTCCCTGCAACTGTACCGCTTACAGTGGAAAAAGGACCTTTTATCGTCATTACCGGACACGATTTGTATGATTTAAAATTATTATTAGAACAGACAAAAGACAAAGGAATTAATATTTATACGCATGGAGAGATGCTTCCGGCACACGCATACCCGGAGCTGAAAAAATATCCTCATTTAAAAGGAAACTTCGGTACAGCATGGCAGAACCAGCAGAAAGAATTTGATGCCATTCCGGCACCGGTTCTTTATACAACGAACTGTCTGATGCCGGTAAAGAAAAGCTATGCAGACCGTGTATTTACAACAGAGGTTGTCTCTTATCCGGAAATGGTTCATATCGGAGAGGAGAAAGACTTTACTCCGGTCATTGAAAAAGCGTTAGAGCTGGGCGGATATGAGAGTGACCGCGAAATGACAGGAATTAACGGTGGAAAGACAGTGATGACCGGATTTTCCCATGGAACCGTGTTAAGTGTGGCAGATACCGTAATTGATGCAGTGAAATCAGGAGCAATCAGCCATTTCTTCTTAGTTGGCGGTTGTGATGGGGCAAGAACCGGAAGAAATTATTATACAGAGTTTGTAAAGCAGACACCAGAAAATTCCATTATTCTCACACTTGCCTGTGGAAAATACCGTTTCAATGATTTAGACCTTGGAACAATCGGCGGACTTCCTAGAATTATGGACATGGGACAGTGTAATGATGCCTACAGCGCAATCAAAGTTGCGCTTGCACTTGCAGAAGCATTTAACTGCAGTGTCAATGAACTTCCACTTTCCATGGTATTATCCTGGTATGAGCAGAAGGCAGTCTGTATTTTACTTACCCTGCTTCATCTTGGAATTAAAAATATTTACCTTGGACCAACATTGCCGGCATTCCTTTCCCCGAATATTTTAAATTATCTCGTGGAAAATTATCAGATTTCTCCAATCAGTACACCGGAGGAGGATTTAAAGAAAATACTTGGATAAAAACCGGCTCCGGCGTTTGTATTCAATAAAATAGTGTGCTAGAATAGGACTGTTGTACAGAGAATTTCTGTAGAACAGTCTTATTTTTTATAGAAGATCAGGAGAAAGACAATGACAAAAGAAACGAAAAATCAGGAGCTTGGAACCGGAAGCATACCGGCATTAATGCTAAAGCTTGCGGTACCGACCATTATCGCACAGATTGTAAACCTTCTATATAATATGGTTGACAGAATTTATATCGGTCATATAGAGGAGACGGGAGGGCTTGCATTGACCGGACTTGGACTATGTTTTCCGGTTCTTATGTTAGTGACTGCATTTGCAAACCTTATCGGGGCAGGTGGTGCACCAAGAGCAGCTATTTATATGGGGAAAGGAGATAATGATACGGCGGAGACTATTCTTGGCAATAGTGTGACAGCACTATTTGGAATAGCTGTTC
>CAKRCJ010000438.1 GCA_934307185.1 uncultured Roseburia sp. | reverse complement strand
AATCAGAACTTGATAATCTAGCAGATGATGCGTTAAACCAAATTGAAAAGCTTAGGTATGATTCAGAAATGAGAGAAGAATCAATCGCAGGGATTTTGAAGTTTGGAATTGCTTTTTCAGGCAAAAAAGTAAGTGTTAAAACAAAATAAAAATGATAAAGCAGTAGGTATCTGAGTGAGAACAACGATATTCACTGTAAAAAGCGTGCTTACACCTGCGAAATACGTTGTAAAAAGTGTGATAGCACCAACAAATTTCGTTGTAAAAAGTGTGTCCGCACCCACAAAGTTCGCTGTAATTTCTGTAATTATGCCTTTGTAACAAATGGACTTGCTATAAAAACAATAAAAAGGACTAAATCATGAAAACTATCAGAGTAGTGGCTGCGGTCATTTTATCAAATAATAAAATATTTGCCACACAGCGTGGCTATGGGGATTATAAAGACGGATGGGAATTTCCGGGAGGTAAGATTGAAGCAGAAGAGACTCCTGAAGCTGCATTAAAAAGAGAAATATCAGAAGAGCTTGATACTGAGATAGCTGTCAGGGAGCTGATAGATACGGTGGAATATGATTACTCAGATTTTCATTTGTCGATGGACTGCTTTTTGTGCGAAGTAGTAAAGGGAGATTTAGTGCTTAAGGAACATGAAGCAGCAAGATGGCTTGCAAAGGATGAACTTAACAGTGTTGCATGGCTTCCGGCAGATGCTGCATTAATTGACAAAATCAGATGCTATCTATAAGCATTTTGTTACGAGGTAGAAAAAACTATTCCTGATTTCAAAACCTATGTCAGATGGCTTAAGGAAGAAGGAAGTCTGATTATGCGAAAGCTGAATTAGACTTAAACATTACTTTATGGTAGAATGAGCGATAAGGGTAAGAACAAATAGCTGCAGCCAGTAAAAGGGATAAATGGCTGCAGTATATTTGTTTGTTTTGGTTTAAAAGATAAGAAAGGTAAAGACGAGAAAGAAAGACGAGATAATGAGATAGGATGGACTTAGAGGGCAAATCATTAAAAGGAACGTTTATAAAATATATCATTCCTTCAATTGTGGCGCAGTGGGTGTACATACTTTATACTGTTGTTGACGGCATTTTCGTCGCAAGAGGTGTAGGAGAGATGGCTCTTACTGCAGTTAACATCATAACTCCGTTTACACTCGGCATGTTTTCATTATCCATAACTATGGCGGTCGGAGCATCGACTATAGTTGCGATTAAGCTTGGTGAAAAGGATGAACGCGGTGCCAAGGAGGTATTTTCACAAAACATTCTCCTTAATATTATAGTTTCTGTGGTTGTCACGATAGGAGTATTCTTAAATCTTGACGGCTTTGCAAGGTTCCTCGGTGCCACAGAGGCCAATATGCTCTATGTTACAGAGTATTTAAAGGGACTTGCGCCGTTTGCATTTTCATTTATATTGTCATATTCGTTCGAGATGCTTGTTAAGACCGACGGCTTTCCGCAGATAGCTGTTTGGGTCGTTACAGCCGGCTCGGCTCTCAATATATTTTTGGATTGGCTGTTAGTCATTGTATTTCCGTTCGGAGTTTACGGTGCGGCATTTGCGACCGGTGTTTCAAATACTGTAGTTATTTTGCTGTATCTGATTCATTTCTTTGGCAAGAAGGGTACTATCAAATTCTGCAGCTTTAAATGGCGCTGGGGATATGTATGGCGTATTTTCAGGAACGGACTTTCTTCTGGAATCACAGACTTTTCATCCGGAATAATTGTGTTCTTCTTTAACAGAGCTATCATACAGTATCTCAATGAGGAATCGCTTATTGCATATACAATAGTCACATACGTACAATGTCTTGCACTTTATACTATGGTCGGCATTTCACAGGGCTATCAGCCGCTCATCGGTTATTGCTTCGGAGCAGGAGAAAAGAAAAAGTGCAGAGCACTGCTCAAATACGGAATTGCCGCTGCATTGGTATTTACGGTACTTATAGT
>CAKRCJ010000437.1 GCA_934307185.1 uncultured Roseburia sp. | reverse complement strand
CTTAGATATTCCATTTATACCTGATGACGAACAGTTACCATTTAATTAATATATAACCGCTTCGGCGTTTATATAAATCTTACTTAAACTTACTTGATTTTCTTATTTTCACAAAGGAAGAGATATAATTATGGGAATTGGAGATATTTTTAAAATCGGACAGTTTAAATCTGAAATCGAACGATTAAAAAGTGACAATGAAAAACTGTTTGCCGATAACTGCACAATGAATAAGCAGTTGCAGGAGCTTGGAGCTTTAGACTATTACAAAATAAAATCCATGACTGAGCAACTTGAAAAGGAACATGCTGCAAGAATTTCTGAATTAGAAGCTGATTATAGCAATCGTGAAAAGGAAGCAAAGGAAAAGCTCCAGCAGCAAATAGATTCTTTAGAGTCCACCATCAGTGACCGAGAAGATAAAAGCAAGGAAATTCTTTCTAATTTGAATGAATTAATGCTCCAGGAAGCTAAATTAAATAAAAATGTAAAAACTCAGACGAACAAATTAAATAAATCAAAAGAACTGGTCAAAGCTATTAATTATACTTTTGATAAATATTTAAATTATGAACCTTCGCAAAGCGTACTTCGTTTTCCTGAAGATCAATTATCTGAGTTGGAAGAAATAAGTCCATCTGTTATCCTCAAATTGCATTGCATGGATATAAAGGACTTACGCAAAGCATACAAGCAAAACGATAAACAAATTGATTCTGTGTTACAGAAATACTCTGCTCGTTACACAACTAAGGCAAATCAGGCTATCTACAAGCTCATGGTCATTGCCTTACGTGCTGAATTACAAAATATTCTTTACAACTTAAAATATGAAAAGCTAGATACTTCTATTGAAGATGTAAAGAAAGTTACTAGAAAATTCTTAAAGGTTGCCGGCGAAGGAAATCAGACCATCGTTGGAACACTTACAAAATTTATTGGCGAGATTGAATATTTATTTATCAACGCTGTAAAAATTGAATATAACTACTATGTCAAAAAAGAACAGGCTCGTCAGGAGCAACTGGCCATTCGTGAGCAAATGCGTCAGGAAGCTCAGGAACGTAAAGCTCTTGAAGCAGAACGTAAGAAAGTCGAAAAAGAGGAATCCAAATACCAATCAGAAATTGATAAATTAAAAGAACAACTCGCTGCTGCAAAAGATGCTGAACTTGAACAATTAAATGCTCGTATCCTGCAGCTTCAATCACAGTTGGCTGATGTGATTTTGAAGAAAGAAGAAATCTCCAACCTTGCAAATGGAAAAGCCGGAAATGTTTATGTAATCAGTAATCTCGGTTCATTTGGTGAAAATGTATTTAAAATCGGCATGACGCGAAGACTCAATCCTCAGGATCGTGTAAATGAATTAGGTGACGCATCTGTTCCATTTAAATTTGATGTACACAGTTTCATTTTCTCAGAAGATGCTGTTGGATTAGAGAAAAAACTTCACATGATTTTAAATGACAAACGTGTAAACAAAGTTAATATGCGCAAGGAGTTCTTCTATACTACTATTGATGACTTGGAGAAATTGGTGACAGAAATTGAACCAACTGCAGAATTTAATAAAACTATGCTTGCTGAGGAATTCAGACAATCCTTATCATCTGATGAAAACTATTCAAATGATTATATTCCGGAAGATGATGAAGACAATGATGAATAATAGCCTTGTAACCATACACTATTATGAAAGGACGTGAATCTTATGCCATTGCCAAAATCAAACACATATACGCTTGATGACATCTATGCTCTCCCGGAGGGACAGCGCGCGGAACTAATTGACGGTCAGATCTATGACATGGCTCCACCAAGCCCGATGCATCAGGAACTTGTAATGGAACTTTCTGCTACTCTCAGAGATTACATCAAAAAGAATGGTGGACCATGCAAAGTCTACCCTGCTCCATTTGCTGTTTTCCTCAATCAGGATGATCGTAATTATGTTGAACCAGATATCTCCATAAT
>CAKRCJ010000436.1 GCA_934307185.1 uncultured Roseburia sp. | reverse complement strand
ATCCCATATAAGTACGGTCTTTATATAAAATAAGCATACTTGTTAACGGAAAAATATACATAAAGGAAAGAACAGAGCTGCTTGTAACAACTACGAATGCATAAAAAAATCCATAACCTACTGCAACAACTATTTTATAATACTTTGATGTTGCTCCCTGAACTTTTAAAAGAAGATTTCCTAAAAAGAACGGTATCCAGCAGATTGCTAAAAACGTACCCAGATACTCCGGTGTACGAATTCCCTTTGCCGTATCTGATACAAAAGACATCGTCATAATTAATGCCAGCGTCATCCAGACATTCCGTGCCTTTTTATTTGCTTTCATTTTAAATTCTTCTGCATTATATTCCATGGTGTGTCACTCCCATTCTTCTGTAACTGAAATTTACTGTCACGCTCACTGACAGTAACAAAAAGGCTTTTCTATTCTTTGTGTAGATTACACATGTAATAATATTAAGACCCTTTACTTATTTTCTATAATATACAAAACTGTAAGAGATTACAAGTAAAAAAAATGCTGTATGACACGAAAATCATACAGCATTTTTTACCTTTTATTCGTTATCTAATGCTATCAGTTTTGATATAATTTCTTCACAAATCTGTGTTACATTTTTGCCGTCTGTTGCGACCGTAATATCCGCAACCGCCTCATAACGTTCTTTCCGTTTATCCATTAAGCTGCTGATAAATTCCACGTTCATATTGTTATTTAAAATCGGACGCTCATCGCTGTCTTTGACACGCTCATAAATGGTTTCCGGCTTTGCAGTTAAAAGTACCACACGACCATTCTTCTTCATATGGTCGGTGTTTTCTTCTCTCATTACAACACCGCCACCGCAGGATACGATGGTCTGTTTTCTTTTCTGAAGCTCAATTAAAGTATTGCTCTCTAAGTTTCTGAAATATGCTTCCCCATACTCATCAAAAATTTCTGAAATGGACATTCCCTGCTTTTCCACGATCATTTGGTCCATCTCTACGCGGTCCATCTCAAGCTTATCCTTTAATTCACCTGCGATTGTACTTTTTCCTGCTCCCATAAAACCAATCAGGAAAATATTGTAATCAAAAAGACTCTTTGCCTGGATACGTCTGCTGTTTTTCATAATGTATTTAAAAACATCTAAGATTTCTTCCTCAAATTCATTATCCCCAAGCTTTTCCGCTAACGCATCCGTCTGCTTCTTCTCCTGCTCCGGCTGTAAAATCGGAATACCGGTTGCTTTCTTGTATGCTATAATTTCCTGAATGTGTGACATTCTGACGGCTAACTGCTCTATAATAATATCATCACATTCTCCGATTTTTGCACGAATTTCTTCAATCTTATCCATCGTTACCTGTCTCCTCGTTCTTCCTGTCCGGTCATCCGCTACTATAACTAAATATTATTAAAGCCATTCTCTATAATAACCGGAAGTTACTTGTAGACATAGTATAACAAGTTATCTTAGAATGCGCAAGCAAAATATTTCACCACTTTAAAGTATGAATATAAAAAGTGGACTGTAACATGATTTATTCGAGCATATCTTTTTTGTCTCCGAGATATGCATCCACAATCTCTTCTGAAACAGATTTTTCAATTGACCGGTAGATTGGTTTACATAATTCTCTTATTTCACTGTAAAGCTCCTGGTCCGGTGTAATAATTTCAGTTCCGCTTTCCCGGATAGTATCCATTTTGGAAGCAATACGCGCATCGGACTGTTCCCTTGCATACTGTTTTGCAGTTTCAGCAGCCCCGGTAATAATCTTCTGCTGTTCTTTGGTCAGTGAATTAAAAAACTTCTCACTTACAATCAAAGAAATCAAATGCGGCAGATGATTTGTTTCAACGACATAATCCTGCTGCTCATACAGCTTATTGGATACAATTACTTCATACGGATTTTCCTGCGCGTCAATCGTGCCCTGCTGCAAGCCGATATACACCTCTGAAAATGTCATCGGTGTCGGGCTTGTCCCG
>CAKRCJ010000435.1 GCA_934307185.1 uncultured Roseburia sp. | reverse complement strand
CCTTTATCCTCCGTATCAATCGAGCAATATTTCAATCCAAAATCGGAAGAACGTGAAAGGATCTCCTTAATCGTCGCCGATTTCCCTGTACCGGTTGCTCCGCATACAATTACATTGTGAGCCTCCAACGACTGGTCATAAAAATCTATGGTAATAGGTCTTCCTGTATTGATATCACGTCCCAGATAGACACCATTTTTGTGATAAAAGGAACTTCTGGTATGATTAAAAATGGTTGCCAGCGAATAAGCATCCATCTGATGGACTTTCGTACAACTGGTGCTCACAGGTCCCCATTTACTTTTAAACAGCTTGTTCAATGGAAATGCTGATTTATAAGCCTCCGGCTCTACTCCATACGCAGACACTAAAGCAATATTCTTTGCAAGACCCTTATTATGAAAATCCGATCCAATCCTTTCCATCGCATCTGCATTCTGCGCAACTGTTGTAAAGAGAAAGGATACATTGAACAAGGCATTCCGACCATTTTCCATCTCACGCGCCCAGCTTTCTGTCTCTTGCATCTTCTGTCCAATCTTTCTTGCCCTGTTACGGTTTGAAGCATTCATCGCAGATGCATATTCCGTATCCAAATTCCATACTTGACGGTCAAATAGCTTCACTGCTCTTTCTGCTGGTATTGGTTCGATCCGAGTATTGGATGTTACAAACGGAAAATTGTAAAGTGAAGAAAATGTGGACGCAAAGTTCGCATCCCGTGGCATCTTTTCAATGTAATAGGAACGAACGTATAATTCCCTTCCACCATCAATCAGCTTCAGGTATCCGTAATTATTGGGATCAATCGCATCTGGTGCCAGAAATTCTTTCAGGCTTTTACGCTCGGAATAGAAAATGGGATTTTGCCGCATATAGGAATACCGAATCTCTGTCTGCTTGTCTAGAATCGTTTGCTCCGGTTCCTCCTCCTTTTTTCCTCTCTTCTTCCTTTTTCTGCTCTTTTTATGGTCTTCCGGCTCTTGAGCCTTCAATTCCTGTTTAGCCAATACATCCGCTTTTTTCTGGCATAAATCAGTCAATTTTTCTTTTTCACGGTCAATTTTTCTTTCCAGCTTTTTCAGATTCATCCTCTTGCACCTCCTCATTATTCTGATCGGCTCTTTCTTCCTGACCGGATAATTCATTTATTTCGTCCACAATTGCCTGTTCCATGGTCTGTGCAATCGAAGCACCTTCCTCAATCATGGCGTCATGATAAGCCGCACGCTGTTTCCGCTCCAAATCATGAGAAGTTACAAATTCATCAAAGTATTCGGAATTAAGCACATCACCCATTTTGAATTCCGCTGAACTAAGCGGATGTGTATGCTGATAAAACATTTCTATCAGCTCCTGCGTCGAACATCTGTATGCCGTCACATTACAGCCTCCGAGCGTCGCAATCATACTGCTGCACAGGTTATCCAACTCTTGGATTGCTTTTTTATGAATCTCTTCCTCCGTAAGCTCAATACTGTAATCGTTGGAATTATAAGACCACTCAGCCAGGTAGGCTTCCTCTGCAGATGGATGAATAGAGTTACTGTCAAACATCGCATCCATAAACCCCATCTGATCTTCCAAATGCATCCGGCGCCATTCCATATTGGAAATCTCTCCCTGTATTTTCAAAAGATCTGCCTGCAGAGATTCCTCATGGACGGCATCTATTCCTCTAATCTCATTCAACCTGTTTAAAAGTTCTTCCCGGTCCTCTGTTTTATGGAACAACTCCCTTTCCAATTCCTCATGTCTTGCCGCATACATACTTTTCGTATTATCGAGACTCATTGGTACAAAATACTGGCGGTATGTAATAGGACTTTTAATCGTATTTACAAATCCTAAATATCCCTGCAATGCCCCGGCTATCTGTGCAGATGATGCCGTGCTCAAGTTAAATCCCCGACACTTAAATGCCGCAATAAAGGTGCGATGATGGTTCGTTACCACCATATCGTCAACAATATCTTCAAAATCC
>CAKRCJ010000434.1 GCA_934307185.1 uncultured Roseburia sp. | reverse complement strand
TGGGCGAAGACAATTACTCTTTGGGTTCAAGAGTTTTTCATATGATTCGGGAGAACATACTTTCGGGTAAATATGAAAAGGATGAAGAACTGAAGGAAAAAGCAATTGGCGAGGAGCTTGGCGTAAGCAGGACTCCTGTAAGGGAGGCACTTCGCCAGTTGGAACTAGAGGGGCTTGTCACCATTATTCCAAATAAGGGCGCATATGTTGTTGGAATTTCCCAGAAAGACATTAAAGATATTTATGAAATCAGAAGCAGATTAGAAGGTCTTTGTGCCAGATGGGCAGCCGAAAAGATTACCGGGGAAAAATTAGATGAATTAGAGGAAAATATATTTCTTTCCGATTTTCATTCGGCAAAAGGAAATGCAGACCAGATGGTAGAATTAGACAATAAGTTTCATGAAGTTTTATATACAGCCAGTGGAAGCAGGGAATTATGCCATGTGTTGTCGGACTTTCACCATTATGCACAGAGAGTCCGTAAGATTACACTTTCAGATAAAACAAGGGCTGTAGAGTCCAATAACGAGCATCGTAAAATTGTAGAGGCATTAAAGGCACATGATGCAAATCTTGCAGAAAAGCTTGCAAATCAGCATATTATGAGTACTATTGAGAATATGGATCGATATGGATGGGACAATCTGCTGAAATAAGAAAGAGCAAAAGGAAAGGGAGAAAACATGGAAAAAATTAAAATGACAACTCCATTAGTAGAGATGGATGGAGACGAGATGACAAGAATCCTCTGGAAAATGATTAAGGATGAGTTGCTTACACCTTTCATTGATTTAAAAACAGAATACTATGACCTTGGGCTTGAACACAGGAATGAAACCGATGACCAGGTTACCGTCGAGTCTGCCAATGCCACCAAAAAATATGGGGTAGCAGTAAAATGTGCAACAATTACTCCAAATGCTGCGCGTGTAAAAGAATATAATTTAAAAGAAATGTGGAAGAGTCCCAACGGAACCATCCGCGCTATTTTAGACGGAACGGTTTTCCGTGCACCTATCGTTGTAAAAGGAATTGAGCCTTGTGTAAAAAACTGGAAAAAACCTATTACGATTGCACGTCATGCTTATGGAGATGTTTATAAGGCATCCGAAATGAAAATTCCGGGAGCTGGAAAATGCGAGCTTGTTTACACCGCAGAGGACGGTATGGAGACAAGAGAGTTAATCCATAACTTTACAGGTGCCGGCGTTGTCCAGGGACAGCATAATCTCTGCAATTCTATTGAGAGCTTTGCAAAAAGCTGCTTTAATTATGCATTGGATACAAAACAGGATTTATGGTTTGCAACAAAAGACACTATTTCCAAAAAATACGACCATACCTTTAAAGATATTTTTCAGGAAATCTTTGATGCAGAATACAAGGACAAATTCGCAGCAGCAGGAATTACATATTTCTACACCTTAATTGATGATGCGGTTGCGCGCGTGATGAAATCTGAGGGGGGCTACATCTGGGCATGTAAAAACTATGACGGCGATGTTATGAGCGACATGGTATCGAGTGCGTTTGGCTCCCTTGCAATGATGACTTCCGTGCTTGTATCCCCGGACGGTTATTATGAATATGAGGCAGCACACGGAACGGTGCAGCGCCATTATTATAAGCACTTAAAAGGAGAGGAAACCTCCACAAACTCCGTGGCAACCATTTTTGCATGGACAGGGGCACTTCGCAAGCGTGGAGAAATAGACGGAAACAAAGAATTGCAGGATTTTGCAGATAAATTAGAAAAAGCTTGTATTTCCACCATTGAGGGTGGTAAAATGACAAAAGACCTTGCACTCATCACATCCATTGAACACCCGGTTGTGTTAAATAGTGAAGAGTTTATCAAGGCAATTCGAACCACATTAGAAGGAATGTTATAATTATGATTTTATCCTGTCAGAATATCTCAAAGTCATTCGGGACTGACGAAATTTTAAAAAATGTAAGTTTTCATATTGAAGAAAATGAAAA
>CAKRCJ010000433.1 GCA_934307185.1 uncultured Roseburia sp. | reverse complement strand
GGTTTTATGTACCTCTGTGACAATCTCATTTATAGTATCGGTGTCAATTAAACCGACAAGGTCAAAACGGAAGCCGTCAATATGGTATTCGTCTGCCCAGTATTTTACGGAGTCAACAATATATTTCTTTACCATGGAGCGCTCGGAAGCGGTATCGTTTCCACAGCCGGAACCGTTTGAGTATGTTCCGTCCTCGTCAATACGGGAAAAATATCCCGGGACAATCTTGTTGACGCAGAAATCAGATGCATTGTAAACATGATTATATACAACATCCATAATGACACTAATCTGGTTATCGTGGAGTGTTTTTACCATCTGTTTCATTTCTGCGACACGCACTTCACCGTGGTATGGGTCTGTAGAATAAGAGCCTTCCGGTACATTATAATTTTCCGGGTCATAGCCCCAGTTAAACTGTGGTGTATCAAGCTTTGTCTCGTCGACAGAAGCGTAATCATACACCGGAAGCAGATGAAGGTGGGTGATGCCTAAATCTTTGATATGGTCTAAACCGGTAGAAATACCGGAAGCAGTTGTGGTGCCGGTTTCCGTAAGACCTAAAAATTTTCCGGTGTTTTTAATTCCGGAACTCTCATCAGAGGAAAGGTCACGCACATGCAGCTCGTAAATAATTGCGTCATTATAAGTCATTCCGGCATTCGGGTTGCTGTCGGAGTCCCAGCCATCCGGGTTGGTAGAGCTTAAATCAATTACCATTGCACGTTTTCCGTTTACACCGGTGGTGCGGGCGTATGGGTCGCAGGCTTCATTTTCGGCTCCGCCAACGGAAACCAGATAGGTGTAGTAAGTTCCGTTTAAGTCCCCTTCTTTTTCGGCAACCCAGGTTCCATTTTTATCCGCTGTCATTGGAATTTGCTCGATTAAGTCATCAGTATCCGGTGTTCCGGACTGGTATAAATTTAAAGTTACGGCATCAGCAGTTGGTGCCCATACACGAAAAACAGTTTTCTCTGGTGTCCATACTGCACCGAGGTCATCTCCTGTATAAGTGTATTCATTTTCAAAATTGTCTGTTGAATAAATAATTGGCATAATAATGTTATACTCATTTCCTTCATAAATAATTTGATAATTTTTTGTGGCAGTAAGTGGTTCATCTAATACAACGGTATATAGATAAGAATTATCTCCGGTAACTTCTTTTACAGGGATGGTTCCCTCACTTCCCTTTACGGTAAATGCATCGGAGAGATTTCCTTCAATTGCACCGGTCATCTGTACCTGGATGGAAGCTTCGCCATCGTAGCGCGCTTTAGAAAGCTTTGTTCCTGTTACCGCATCGTCCCCATATTCTTTTGTATAGCCTTCCACTCCGGATTTTACATAAATATGTACGGTGCCGGATACCATTTCAGAAATGTCGATAAACTGGTCTGCGTCTATATCCTTTGTCCAGTCTGCAGTTTTTATGATAAATCCGACCGAGGTGGTTCCGGGAGTAAGTACCTTCGTGGCAACCATGTCGCCGTCCTCCTCCGTAAATTCATAGGCGCTGCCGTCCATTCCTTCCTCCCACAGCCAGACATCCCAGCCATCGTAAGCACCGTCTGCCCTTTGGTAATGCAGCTTTAATGTCAGGTCTGCAGCTTTTGTCATAACTGCGCCCTGGAGGGAGCAGAAAACGGTGACAAAAAGCATGCACAAAGCCATGGTGAAAGCCTTCATTCTTTGTTTCATGTTAAAACATTCCCCTTTCTTTTTGAACTTTAAAAATTAAATTTGGTAAAAGTGTATCACAAACAAAAAGAAAAAGAAACATATTTTGGCTAAAATTTTGAAAAATACGAAAAAATACGAAAATATGTTTAAAAAATTGAAAAAAAAGAAAATTTATGTTGCACAATGAAAAATAGCATGCTATAATCAATCCTTGTCAGGACAATTTGTTTTTGACAGAATGGGCAGATTCCCGAGTGGCCAAAGGGGACAGACTGTAAATCTGCTGCAACTTGCTTCGGTGGTTCGAATCC
>CAKRCJ010000432.1 GCA_934307185.1 uncultured Roseburia sp. | reverse complement strand
ACTTTATATGATACCGCACCTGGAGATGTATGGAGCAGAGAACGCATTCAGGAAATGAAAGCAGAAGTTGCTGCTGCTGGACTTCATGTTGCCGGTATCGAAAGTGTAAATGTTCATGATGCAATCAAAACCGGTTCCGCTGACCGCGACAAATACATCGATAACTACATTGAAACATTAGAGAACCTCGGAAAAGAAGATATCCATCTTGTATGCTACAACTTTATGCCTGTATTCGACTGGACACGTACAGAGCTTGCACGTAAAAGACCGGACGGCTCAACTGTTTTAGCTTATACACAGGAAGCTGTAGATGCTATCAATCCAGAAGATATGTTCGCTTCTATCTCCGGCGATATGAACGGAACTGTTATGCCAGGCTGGGAACCGGAACGTATGGCAAAAATCAAAGATTTATTTGCAATGTACAAAGATATCGATGATGAAAAACTTTTCGAAAATTTAAAATATTTCTTAGAGAGAATTATGCCGGTATGTGATAAATACGATATCAACATGGCAATTCATCCAGATGATCCTGCATGGAGCGTATTCGGACTTCCACGTATCATCATCAACAAGAAAAACATTCTCCGCATGATGGAAATGGTAGATAACCCACACAACGGTGTTACATTCTGCTCCGGTTCTTATGGTACAAACCTTGAGAATGACCTTCCGGATATGATTCGTTCCTTAAAAGGACGTATTCATTTTGCACATGTACGTAACTTAAAATTCAACAGCCCGACAGATTTCGAAGAAGCAGCTCATCTTTCTTCTGACGGAACATTTGATATGTACGAAATCATGAAAGCTCTTTACGATATCGGATTTGATGGACCAATCAGACCTGACCACGGACGTATGATCTGGGACGAAGTTGCTATGCCAGGATATGGTCTTTACGACAGAGCACTTGGTGCTACTTACTTAAATGGTTTATGGGAAGCAATCGAGAAAGGAGAAACAAGACATGCAATTAAATAGAGCAGGTTTAGCAAATAAAAGCGAATGGGAAGCTAAGGGTTATGCCCTTCCTTCCTTCGACTATGAAACAGTAAAAAATAATACAAAAGAAAATCCATTCTGGGTTCACTTTGGTGTTGGTAACATTTTCCGTGCCTTCCAGTGTAACGTTGTCCAGAACCTTTTAAATGCAGGTGTTCTTGACCGTGGTTTAACTGTTGCAGAAGGATATGACTACGAGATCATTGAAAAAATGAACCGTCCTCACGACGATTTAAGTATCCTTGTTACTTTAAAAGCAAACGGAACCGTTGAAAAATCTGTAACCGGAAGTATTATGGAGTCTCTCGCATTAAACTCTGAGGACGATGTACAGTTCTCCCGTTTAAAAGAGATTTTTTCAAAAGATTCTCTCCAGATGTGTACTTTCACTATCACAGAAAAAGGTTATAACTTAAATGCTCCGGACGGAAACTTCATGGCTGCTGTTGCAGAGGATATGAAAAACGGTCCGGAAAAACCAGGAAGCTACATCGGTAAAGTTGCTGCATTAGTTTACGCACGTTACCTTTCCGGTAAAAAACCAATCGCTATGGTAAGTATGGACAACTGCTCCCACAACGGAGATAAATTAAAGCTTGCCATCACTACTTTTGCAAAAGAGTGGGCAAAAAATGGTGTTGTTGAAGAAGGCTTTGCTGCTTATGTAGAAGACGAAAACAAAGTTTCCTTCCCTTGGACAATGATTGATAAAATCACACCAAGACCAGACGCTTCTATCGAAGAATTATTACAGAAAGATGATATCGAAGGACTTGACCCGGTTATCACAAGCAAGAATACTTATGTTGCTCCTTTCGTAAACGCTGAAGAGACAGAATATCTTGTTATTGAGGACAAGTTCCCGAACGGACGTCCGGAATTAGAAAAAGGCGGTCTTATCTTCACAACCCGCGAAACAGTAGATAAAGTAGAAAAGATGAAAGTCTGCACCTGCTTAAATCCACTTCACACAGCACTTGCTGTATTCG
>CAKRCJ010000431.1 GCA_934307185.1 uncultured Roseburia sp. | reverse complement strand
GCCGGAGACCATGCAAATAATGACATGGCAGGTGAGGATGATGACTCCTGGAAGAGCCAGTTCCTTGCAAACGGAGCTTTTGACAGTGTGGACTGCCAGATTGCAGGACTTGGTGGCATTGATACGATTGAACAGATTTATGTCGCACATACAAAAGCAGCGATTGATTCTCTTGGAGATATTGTAACAACAGCTTCTGCTGATGATACTGCGCTTGCCGATGGAACTTATTCTGCAAAATTTGATACAGACAGCAGCATGTTTCATGTAAACGAAGCATATGACGGACGTGGAACTCTTACTGTAAAAGACGGTAAAATGACACTCCACATCGTAATGCCGTCTCAGAACATCGTAAATCTGTTCCTCGGAACCGCAGAGGATGCACAGAAAGATGGAGCCAAATTAATCCAGCCAACTACAGAAGAAGTTACATATTCTGATGGAACAACGGAGGAAGTATATGCTTTTGATGTACCGGTAGAAGCATTGGACGAAGAGTTTGACCTTGCACTTATCGGAACAAAAGGAACCTGGTATGATCACAAGGTTAGTGTTTCGGATGCGAAGGAAGAATAAGCTGGTGTAGATTTAAAGCTTTTGTGAAGCAGCAGACAACTTAAGACTTATATTATAATATGAAATAAAAGACGCGCAGATTGTGATAAGCATCTTCTTACAAGTAAGTAAGAGGTATAGACAAGCTGTGCGTTTTTGCTTCATTTTGGGCAGGTATTTTACAGCCCTTTATTGTTTACGCAGTAACAAAAATGCAACTTACCTATCCAAAAACGCAGCTTACCAATATCCCCATAGTTTTTTCCACCGAAAAATGTTATACAAGTATCAGAGAGAAACAGCAGTTTTCAAAATGACAAATATTTATTTGAGGAAAAATACGAAAAAAAGAGAATTGATTTCAAGTATGAATTTCGGAAGGGGAAAAAGTTATGGAAAAGCAGACAACAGATATTATCCGGATTGAGCACCTGAAAAAATCATTTGGCGATGTGAAAGCAGTCAACGACTTAAGCTTCCGCGTGAAAAAAGGCGAACTGTTTGCGTTTTTAGGAGTAAACGGTGCAGGAAAAAGTACGACAATTTCCATTCTCTGCGGGCAGTTAAAAAAAGACAGCGGAACAGTACAGATAAAGGGAATTGACACAGACAAAGCAGGGGAGCAGACGAAATGCCTGCTTGGAGTAGTATTTCAGGATTGTGTGCTGGATAAGCCGCTCACTGTAAAAGAAAACTTAAAGAGCCGGGCAGCTCTCTATGGTATTACAGGTCAGGCGTTTGAAAAAAGATTACAGGAACTGCTGGACATATTGGACTTTGGCGACTATTTAAACCGCCCGGTCGGAAAGCTGTCCGGCGGTCAGAGAAGAAGGATCGACATTGCGAGGGCATTATTGCATCGGCCGGAAATCTTAATTTTAGATGAGCCGACTACCGGGCTGGATCCGCAGACGAGGCAGGTGATCTGGAATGTGATCGAAAAGCTCCGCATAGAGGAGCAGATGACCGTTTTTCTGACTACCCACTACATGGAGGAGGCTGCAAATGCCTCATATGTGGTGCTTCTCGACAAAGGCAGCATTGCGGCGGAAGGAACACCATACGAGTTAAAAAACAGGTATGTGCAGGACACGATTTTTGTTTACGGTGTATCTGAAGCGCAAATTAAGACGTTACATTATGATTATAAGAAAGTACGTGATGGTTACCGGATAAAAGTAGAGAGTACGTCAGAGGCAACAAAAATGATTGTGGAGCATCAGGAATTATTTCATGATTATGAGGTCGTAAAAGGCGGTATGGATGATGTTTTCCTTGCAGTAACAGGTAAAACACTAGGAGGTGGGCACGAATGAGAACGATGACAGCGCTGATAAGCAGAAACAGAAAACTTTTCTTCCGGGACAGGGGAATGTTTCTTTCTTCCCTGATCACACCGGTAATTCTGATTGTTTTATATGCAACATTCCTTGCAAATGTATATAAAGA
>CAKRCJ010000430.1 GCA_934307185.1 uncultured Roseburia sp. | reverse complement strand
ATGCAGCAGGCACCACACAGAAGCCTGTTTAATGCATTAGGCTTTACCGAAGAAGAAATGAAAAAACCAATGGTCGGTATTGTAAGCTCATATAATGAAATCGTACCTGGCCATATGAATTTGGATAAAATTGTAAATGCAGTAAAATTAGGTGTTGCAGAAGCGGGAGGAGTACCGGTGGTATTCCCTGCGATTGCAGTCTGTGACGGAATTGCAATGGGACATATCGGCATGAAGTATTCTCTTGTTACAAGAGATTTGATTGCAGATTCCACAGAATGTATGGCACTCGCACACCAGTTCGATGCACTTGTTATGGTTCCAAACTGTGATAAAAATGTACCGGGACTTTTAATGGCTGCCGCAAGAATTAATGTACCGACCGTATTTGTATCCGGCGGTCCGATGCTTGCAGGCCACGTACATGGAAAGAAGAGAAGCCTTTCTTCCATGTTTGAGGCAGTCGGCTCTTATGCAGCCGGAACAATGACCGAAGAGGAAGTAAAAGAGTATGAGGAAAAGGTTTGTCCAACCTGTGGCTCCTGCTCCGGTATGTACACCGCAAACTCCATGAACTGTCTGACTGAGGCACTTGGCATGGGCTTAGGCGGAAACGGAACCATTCCGGCAGTTTATTCCGAGCGCATTAAGCTTGCAAAGCACGCAGGAATGGCAGTTATGGATATGTACAACAAGAATATCCGTCCAAGGGATATTATGACAAAAGAAGCAATTTTAAATGCTCTGACTGTAGATATGGCACTTGGCTGCTCGACAAACAGTATGTTACATCTTCCGGCAATTGCACATGAAGTTGGATTTGATTTTGATATTTCCTTTGCAAACCCAATCAGCGAGAAAACACCGAATCTCTGTCACCTCGCACCGGCAGGTCCTACTTACATGGAAGACTTAAATGAAGCCGGCGGCGTGTATGCAGTCATGAAAGAGCTTGCAGATATCGGACTTCTTAACACAGACTGCATGACCGTAACCGGAAAAACAGTCGGAGAAAATATTAAAAATGCAGTAAATAAAAATCCTGAGGTTATCCGTCCAGTTGACAAACCATACAGTAAAACAGGTGGTCTTGCCGTATTAAAAGGAAACCTTGCTCCGGACGGCGGTGTTGTAAAACGTTCTGCAGTGGTAGATGAGATGATGGTGCATGAGGGACCGGCAAGAGTATTTGACTGTGAAGAAGATGCAATTGCAGCAATCAAAGGTGGAAAAATTGTTGCCGGGGATGTTGTTGTTATCCGTTATGAGGGACCAAAGGGCGGCCCTGGTATGAGGGAAATGTTAAACCCGACATCAGCCATTGCAGGAATGGGCTTAGGATCTTCCGTTGCTCTTATTACCGATGGACGTTTTTCCGGTGCAAGCCGTGGCGCTTCTATCGGTCATGTGTCACCGGAAGCAGCAGTCGGTGGTCCGATTGCACTGGTAGAGGAAGGAGATATCATTAAAATTAATATACCGGAAATGACATTAAATATTGATGTGTCTGATGAAGAAATGGCAGCGCGTAAGGCAAAATGGCAGCCGAGAGAGCCAAAAGTAACGACCGGTTATCTTGCACGCTATGCATCTATGGTAACTTCCGGAAACCGCGGAGCTATTTTACAGATTCCGGGCACTGAAAAATAAAAAATTGCGGAAGTATAAGAATTAGTTACGAAAGGGGATTTTAAATATGCAGTTAACAGGTGCGCAGATTGTAATTGAGTGTCTGAAAGAGCAGGGGGTAGATACTGTATTCGGATATCCGGGTGGCGCAATCTTAAATGTATATGATGAGTTATATAAGCATCAGGAAGAAATCAGACACGTTTTAACGTCACATGAGCAGGGAGCTGCCCATGCAGCGGACGGATATGCAAGAAGCACAGGAAAAGTGGGTGTCTGTTTTGCAACGAGTGGTCCGGGGGCAACGAACCTTGTTACCGGAATAGCCACCGCTTATATGGATTCGGTACCGGTAGTTGCGATTACCTGTAATGTCAATG
>CAKRCJ010000429.1 GCA_934307185.1 uncultured Roseburia sp. | reverse complement strand
GGTCACCATCTTTTTGTCTGCAAGCGGGTGTGAGTTGTGAACAAAAACATAGGGCTTGCTTTCAATTAGACAGTGAAATTCAAGATCATTATCATCGAATACACGATTCATATGGCGTTTATTTTCTGTAGTAATGAAAATAAAGCCGAGCTCGGATTCCTTTTCAACGACGTGCTTTACAACATGCGGTCCCTGCTCGATATAGGTTTTAAAGGTATAGGCTTTTTTATCGGAGCGCTTCTGAACCATCATCATGGCATCGATTGCAAAGCTGTAATGCTGTGCGCTTACACTCAAGGTGTCAGAGGTATCGGATTCTGTTTCGATGAAATGCTCCTTTATACGGTCAGCATCCTGAAGCAGACGATTACCCATGTTTAGAAGCTCCCTGCCCTGATCAGTCAGAGAAATGCCTGCACTTGAGCGAACAAAAATAGTTATACCTAATTCCTCTTCAAGTGCCTGAACCATACGGCTTATACCGGGCTGAGAAACATATAGACTTTGGGCCGCCTTACTGAAGGAGCCGTATTTTGCTACAGTTGATATATATGTTAGCTGCTGAAGGGTCATTTTAGGGACCTCCGAATGAGAATAAAAAGCTATTGTGTAAGTGAGAGTATTATAACATAGTTTTATCTAATGGATGCATTGCCATTGCTCTGAAATTATTTTTGCATGAATCACAAGCTCATAATCAATTTAAAGGATATCAGAATCACTGTTAACATGTTACTTTCATACAAAGTGAATCAAAACTGTTTGTGCAAACGGTATATTTTATGAAAATTGTATGATTATAAGTTATTAAATGCAAAAATTTCAAGGCATTAGACAAGAGGGATAAACCGAGTATAATAATCGGTATAAAGAACAAGATGTAATGTGTCAAGGAGGTAGTTTATGGAGAATAAAAAGATAAAGCCTACGGATATATTGATCCTCGGATTTGCAGTCTTTGCTTCTTATTTCGGAGCAGGCAATCTGATATTCCCGCCGATGCTCGGACTTCAAAGCGGAACACAGTGGCTTGGAGGTATGATAGGAATGCTTATCTCCGGAGTCGGACTTCCGATAGCAGCTATACTCATACTCGGAAAATGCGGTTCTGTAAAAGCTATAACAGACCATGTTCATCCTAAATTCTATACAGTATTTATAGGAATGATAATGATTCTTTGCTGCTGTGTATCAATACCGAGAACAGCTGCCGTAGGAATAGAGATGGGTCTTCAGGGCGTATGGGAAGGTGCTCCATATATACCTGCTGTAGTTATTTATTTTGCAATTGCATTTTTCTTTGCAAAGGACAGAGGCTCTGCACTTGATAAGGTCGGTAAGATACTGACTCCTGCAATGGTTATTATCCTTTTCATACTTGTAGTTAAGGGCGTTTTAGATCCTATAGGAACACCGGCAGAGCCAAGTTTCGAAAATCCTACGATAAGCTCATTCTTAGGAGGCTATTCAACAGGCGACGTACTCGTTTCCTTCCTTATGGCTACAGTTTTCTTTGAGGCTATAACAAGAAAAGGCTATGCCAATGAGCAGTTTGTAAAGGCAAACCTTGGCACCGGAATAATAGCAGCTATATGCCTTGCCATAGTTTACGGCGGACTTCTCTTTATGGGTGCCTGTGTAAGCGGTGATTTTAAGGCCGGTGAGATAAGCAATGCTGATCTGCTTCTTACAGTTATAAGACGAAGCGGCGGACAGGTAGCAATTTACGGACTTTGCCTTTCTGTAGTGCTGGCATGCCTTACAACAGCAATCGGACAGATAACGGCTGTTGCTGACTTCTTTGAGGAAGCAACAAACAAGAAGCTTAATTATAAGATACTTGTAGTTATCGTTCCTGTTGTAACAACACTTGTAGCCTGCGTAGGTCTTGACACTATCGTAAGTCTGACCTCACAGTGGTTCTCATTTACATACCCTATAGCACTTGTGCTTATGCTGCTTGGCCTTTTCCAGAGTATCATACCGAATGATGGCTGCTATAAGGGAGCTACATA
>CAKRCJ010000428.1 GCA_934307185.1 uncultured Roseburia sp. | reverse complement strand
CCCCTGTATCATTCCTTCGTTCATATGTTCAATGGAATCCTCTGTAATTTCCTGCATCAGAAATTCAAGGCACCGGATTGCCATAAGCTCATGATTTCCCACCAGGCAGAATGCATTCGGCATTTCCATCAGCTTATGTAAAACTTTGATGGGATGCGGTCCTCTGTCCACAACATCGCCCAGAACATAAAGTGTGTCTTTTTCACTGAATTTTATTTTTTTCAGTAATTCCATAAACAAATCATAATTTCCATGAATATCCGATATCACATATACAGCCATCCAAATACCTCCGTTATTTATCCTGCATCATTTGTTACTGATATTTATATCGGACAAATTTTCATCTTATCCATGACATTCGCAAAGATTTTATCAACTTTTATTTTTAGAATCTGATGGTAAAAATTCATTCTACTTCTGCTCTCTTTGCATCCTCTCTCTTCTCATCTCCAGCTCTTTTAAAACTGCTTTTTCCTGTTTTTCAAAGCGGATATAGAAAAGCATTACGATTGCACCGGTAATAAAGAAAATGGCTGGCAGATATGAAAATCCAAATTTCATTGCAGTCAGTGCACTGGCTGTCTGTTCCTGATTTGCTACATATCCAAAATGCTGCAGCAGCTTTAATGGAATAAAATCACCCATTCCGGTTCCAATCTGAAGGCCTGCTGCACTTCCAACTGCGGTTAAAAATCCACTTGCACGGATTCCGTTTTTATATTCTCCATAATCCACTGTATCTGACAGCATTGCAAATGGCATCGAAACAGCAATTCCTGTTCCAATACTTGTAATCACCCATGCAACGAGAATAAACACAAAATGTTTTCCCGATATTCCAAGCATAATCTGCCCACCCGATGCAATTAAAAATCCAAGAATCATTGTTACTGTTTTTGATAATTTTTTTGTAAGAAATGGAATAGCCACTACACCTATCATCTGCGTCAAAACCAGGGCATTTAAGATAGAAACATAACTTTCATTTTTCAGATAGTAACGGGAGTAATAAATCAGGGATGATGTTCTTGTGGAATTACCCAGCCAGTAGAACATACTTCCTATTACAACGATAACCCATGGCCAGTTCGATTTTAATGCCTTGAAACAATCCTTAATCGGCAAGCTCTTGTCAGCATCTTCCATATTCACTTCTTTTGTATTTTTAAATGCAAAGAAAAACATAGCTGCTGAGACTACTGCATAAATCAGTACGGTACAAAAGAATCCTCTCTGTCTGTTGCCCTTATCTTTATGCACTTTTTTCCATAGAAATTTCCCATCATACACATTCTTTGCATAAGACACTGACAAAAACGCATAATACATAATAAAATATACAGGCTCCGGAAAAGAATGTGTAATGGCTGCATAAACAGACGCAACTGCTGCACAAAGCGTAACCAAAAATATCATACATTGATTTCTTTTTGTCATAAAGCGGCTAATATAATATTTTAATACAAAATATCATAATTTGCAAAAAAGTGTTGGTCGATTTTGACCAACACTTTTTTAACTTGTTAGTAATTTTATATACAAAAAAGCTGCTGCTCCATAGATAATTTATCTATTTTGCAACAGCCCCTTTTCGCTCATGATATTAGCATCTTTTTATTATGGCATTCCAATGATGGTTGGATATGCATTTCCTTCTGTTACTTCCCAGACATCTGTGCCATCCACACGTTTTGACCATGTATTTAATGTATTTACAAGGTTCATGCCTGCTGTGCCATCTTCACAAACACTGCTCATCTCTGAAGCAGGACTTGTAAACCAGGCTGTCTTCTGTGATTTGATAGTTGTTATAGAACTCTCTGCATAAATTGCATTGTTCGTGAATATCGTATCCTTTAGGAAATAACACTGCTCCACAGCTACGCGGTCGTTATCATGAACATTTCTATTCGCTGCTCCGAGGATTGCTCCACATAGACCATTCTTTCTTGCAATGATTCGTCCGGCATTATAACAGTTATAAATCTCATCTTTATAATTGGATACACCCACTATTC
>CAKRCJ010000427.1 GCA_934307185.1 uncultured Roseburia sp. | reverse complement strand
GTAACCTTATAATCCATAGATACTTTTCAATATTCCAAGAATCTATAATCAGGTTTATTGCACTAACAATTCCACCCCAAAAAGCAAGCATCAAAATCATTTCCCAAAATATATATGCAAATAATAAGAGGCCCCCTATTACACACCATACACGATCCTTAATGCTTATCTTTTTCATTGATAAATCTTCTTTCTTTGATTACTGCAAATGTTTTTTCCATCGATATTTTCAAGAAATCCTCCTAGCTTTTTATTTGAAGATAGGAGGATTTTTCCAACTGAATCAGTCACTTTTTATACAATCTAATGAAAATCTTTACTCGATCATATCAAAAAGCTGTATGTATCTCTTTTTACAGATTCTTATTTTCCTTTTTGTTCTGAAGGTTAAGATTGTTTTGAGGGCGTTTTACCTGAAATGCCCAATATCATGGACAAGCCGTAGCATCCGTTCCCTGGCGGATCTCCTTCTGAACAGCATTTTTAATGATAGTGCTAAAAATTTGATTTTCTTTCATGATAACCTCCGAAAAAATTTTATTATTGCACACCAAATCCCAACTTAGCAATTACTAAGAGGAATGCAACCACTACCATAGCCATTGTTAAACAAGCAGAAATTGTTGGAACTATAAAATACAATATGGCTACAATACTGCTATAGACTAGCAGCCGTATCCGTATACTTGCTTTCATTTGATTCATTTCATTTTCTGAGTAATGAATTCTTTCATTATTGATCGGAGCAAGTAAAAAGATAATGAACAGTATAACAAAATATACTAACGATGAAATTAATACCGGTATTTTAGCGAGCTCTGGCAGCACTTTTAATGCCGTCATTTCACAACTTGTGGAAAAAACCAGGCATCCCCATAAAATTTATAATTTAAGACAAAAGAGACTATTGGACACAGCAAGTATAGCTTTCGCTTGCTAGTGCCAACAGTCTCTTTTTTGATTTTACATTTACAGACAAACTTGGCGTTTATGACATATTACTCATCATATATTACAATTTTGTAGAAATTCAAATGATATTGTGATATGTTAGTTTCACAGAAATTTCTCATATTCATTGTTGACAGCGGCGCGCAGTTGCCAACAAAATTCAACAGAAAAGGAGCCTCAACCATGAAAAAGCTGAAAAAACGCCTTCTCGCAGCTGCCCTTACTTCAATGGCAGCTGCCACCATGGCAATGCCTTCGTTTGCAACCGAATGGACTTTTAAACCCTATTGGCCCACGCAGCAATCCAGCAATTATTTAAACATCAATCGTCCTGGTTCTGGCGTAAATATGAAGGGTAAAAATCTGACTCTTTACCGCACATCAAATCCTGGATTTGATCAAAAGTTCACTGTTAATAAAACCGCATATAACGGTAAGCCTTGCACATATTATATGCGTACAGAGAATGGTGTAACATACGCGATTAACCGTTCTTCCTCTTCCGGGCATAATGCCATTATGTGGCCCCTTAGCGAAGGTAAGTATGATTCTGCCTTTATTCCGGCAAAATCGGATCCTAGCATGGTAGCAAATCTTCTGCACTACGACGAAGGCATGACCTTTGATTCTGATTCGCCTGGTTCAATGGTGTACTTTAACAAACACTCCGGCTCTTGGGAAGTGTCTGGCTAAATCAGCCTGATGCCTAATCAACCCAATACATTCTTATTCATGGGGCTGTTGCAAGATAAAAATACAATCGCAACTTATACAAAGAAATAGCACAAAATTAGAAATCCGGAGCCTTTTTTGAGCCGCTTTGGCCCTGAAATGGTTCCGGGTTTTGTACATTATTTTTCAGAAAGCTATTTTTCAACAGCCCCATGATTTATCACCAAAATAACTTCTACTTCTTAAAGGAGTTTAACCCTATGAAAGCTACAAGAAAACTAAGAAAAATCATTTGCTCATGGATGGCCGGATTTCTGCTTGTTTCTTTAAGTGCCTGCTCATCTTCTCCTTCTTCCGGTCAATGTGAAGATAATCCCACCAATACACCACAGAACACGATTTCCGAATGCA
>CAKRCJ010000426.1 GCA_934307185.1 uncultured Roseburia sp. | reverse complement strand
ATTCCTGGTTGGGAAGAATATCAAAGCGTTGATGGGCTAGAACGAATACGAGAACAGACGCGGAAGCGTGTACAAAAGCACCGTGAGAAGCAAAAACAGCTTGAATGTAACGTTACTGAAACGGATGGTAACGCAATAGAAAGAGAAGAAGATAAAGAAAAAGATACAGATAAAGAGAAAGAAAATACCAAAGAAAGTCATTTGCATTTTGATGGAGAAAAAGCGTGGAATGATACATTTGGCATTTATCCTAAAAAAAGCTATGCAGTGTTGGCAAGACAATGCTGGGTTCGTAAATTAAGCGATGTGATTGATGAAAACAAACGAGATGTAGCGGAACTAATTTATAAAGCTACAAAAGTATATCTAGATGATTATGTGGAGCGGAATCCGGAAGACGCAAAGTTTAAATTCCTTCCAAAATACAGTGATTGGTTAGTAAATGAGTGTGATTATTGGATTTCAGTAGTTGAAAAAAGGCAGCGAGGTGATGACAGTTGACAGAAGCAGAGCAGGGAGTAATTGGCTGCGTATTGATTGATAATGGTTGTTTGTATGAAGTTTATAACAAATTAAAACCACAAATGTTCGGTTCTGAATTTTGTCAAGATGCATTTGCTGAAATTCTTGCTATGTATGACCGTGGAGAAAGTATCAATATTGTTTCCTTATCACAGGTGCTTGAAAACCATAAATGGTCACCAGAAATGATTGCGGAAGAATTAAGAAATTGTACAGTAGCAGCACCATCTTCCATCGTAATTAAGAGTTATGCTGATGTAGTTGTTCGAGATTATAAGGCAAGAACTGCAAAACAATTATTCCAAAATGTTAGCCTTAAGCCTTGTGATATTGATGAAACAATTGCGGAGGTATTAGCAAGGTTTGAAGAGTTGCAGCAGAACAAGGAAAGGCGTTCAAAATCGTTAAAACAGATTGTTAAGGAAAATAAAGGCAACTATTTCAATGAACATGTTGGTGAGGGCGGTGTGAAGACAGGTTTTTATAAGCTTGATGATTGTCTTGGCAGCCTTGAAGGTGGGGACGTAACAGTAATTGGTGCTCGACCTGGTGTTGGTAAATCTGCGTTAGTTACTCAAATCATTGGTCAGATGGCTAAGAAAGATTGTAAGGTGGGATATTTCAATCTTGAAATGAATGAATCACAAGTATATGAGCGTTTTATTGCCAGAATAGCAGAATTAAGTTTAACCAGAGTTCGCCGAGCAAAATCATTTCTTGGCGGTGAGAAAGATGCTTTTGATAAAGCAAATAATGAAATGTCTGGATACAATGTAATCATTTCTACCGGCTCAAAAACAGTAAGTGAAATAAGAGCAGAGAGTCGGCATCAGAGGTTTGATGTAATTATCATTGATTATTTACAATTGATAAAATCAGAGCGGCGATTTACAAATAGGTCATCAGAGGTTGGAGATATTTCAAAGGCAATCAAAGCATTGGCGATGGAGTTACATGTGCCAATCATATTATTGTCACAGCTAAACCGTCTTTCAGAGCAAAAAGAAACAAAAGAGCCAACCATGGCAGAGTTGCGAGAGTCTGGAGATATCGAACAGGATGCGTCTAATATTATTCTTTTGTGGAATGTATCTGAAAATAGAAAGTATAAAGGGCTTAAGGTGGAAAAACAACGGCAGGGCGAGAACATGAGGGAAGGGTTGGAATTTGATGGAGAACACATGAAATTTATTGAGCGGCAGGAATCTTTTGATAGATTTCAGTTGTATGTAAAACAGCTTGAGCGTAGTAAGAGTGATTTCCTGGATACGGATAATTCACCTTTTGACAGTTGGGGCGGTTGATTATGGCAAGTAAGAAAATTGAAAAAGGTTCAGAGGAATGGCAGTTTTTCAATGACTATTATAAATTTCGGCAGCAGTTTTACAAGGCTGATGATGGAGATGAATGGTTTGAAGAAATGATGAAATCGGGCGAATTGCTGATTGAAAAGTATTCAAAGACAAATATATCAAAGTATGCTCAAAGTCTTGTATTTAGCCACTTTGAAGATGTTG
>CAKRCJ010000425.1 GCA_934307185.1 uncultured Roseburia sp. | reverse complement strand
TCCTTAAGCATTATCTCAGCATCATTGTTAACCTTTAATTTTGTTGCAGTCGGATTACATAACCAGTTTGCAATCAATGAACCATACAATGTTGTCAAAAGTGCTACTGCCATTGCAGGTCCGATTGTAGATGCATCTTCCAGGTTTTTTAACATGTTAACAAGTCCGATTAATGTTCCAATCATTCCCCATGCAGGACCTAATTCTGCCCATTTTTCCCAGAAGCTGATTACTTTTTTATGTCTTTCCTCTATATGTGTTAAGCTTGTCTCCATGATTGCACGAACTAATTCAGGGTCTGTACCATCCACAACAAGCATAACTCCCTTTTTCATAAATGAATCTTCAATGTCATTTGCAGCCTCTTCCAAAGCAAGAAGCCCTTCTTTTCTTGCCACATTTGACAAATCAATAATCTTCTTGATTGTCTCGGCCGGGTCATCCGTACTGTTCTTAAATATAAGTGTAATACCCTTTAATCCATTAATAAATTCCGGTAATTTCACTGATGCAAGTACACCTGAAATAGACCCACCAATTGTAATAATTGCTGAAGCCGGGTCTACCATGTTACCGAGTGCCTCTAATCCACCATTAGTGAATACACCGAAAACAAACATTACTACACCAAGCAGTAAACCTGCTAAAGATGCGATATCCATATCTTCCACCTGCCATCCTTGTTTTTCTATTTAAAGCTCTCACTCTTTTTCGACACAAAATCTGCCTGCTAAAATTTCCTGCTTATATGATTTTACTAAACTTTTTATCTGTTGTCTACTTTCTTTTACAATTATTTTGCGTCCTGTTGTAAAGGTAATCACTGTATCAGGCGTTTCTTCCACAATTTCAATGAGGTCTGAATTAATAAGAACCTGTGAACCATTTAATTTTGTCACTTCTATCATATGTCATCCATCCTTTCCTTTATGTATGTCTCTGCAAAGGAAACCGCGTATATTCGTCTTTCGGCGAAAAAAAAGCAAATATACACGGTTTTATATATCACATACACCTCCGAATGCAGGCTACCTTCACTATATATATCATTCGTCTAATCTTAACTTTTAGTGATAATTTTTAGCGTTTCAGGTTAACCAGCTCTTCGAGAAGTGTATCAGATGTTGTGATGACACGCGAATTTGCCTGGAAACCTCTCTGTGTTGTAATCATAGATGTAAACTCTGTCGAAAGGTCTACGTTTGACATTTCAAGTTCTCCGGTTGTCATGGAAGATCCATCGGCAGATACCTCAACACCAATACCGTCAAACTCCCCTGAGTTTAATGTGGTACGGTAACAGCTCTCTCCCACTTTTTCAAGACCGGATGCGTTTGAAAACTGTGCAACTGCAATCTGTCCCAAAAGCTCTGTATTACCATTATCATAAGTACCATAGATTTTTCCGCTTGTATCAATAGTCACACCTGTCATTGTGCCAAGCTTACGTCCCTTACCAGTTGTTCCATCTATTGCACCGGAATCCGCTCCAAGTGTGGACTTTCCACTATTTTCATAGTTCAGGCACTGTGTGAAATCCATTGTTATATTTTCAAAATTACCATTATTGTTAAGAATACCACTTGTAAGAAGGCTCAAATTCAAATCTACGGTTCCGGTTGCCCCTCCACCGATAGAATCAAATTTACCATCTGCCGTATTAAAATCAAGTTCATATGTTGCACTGTCTTTTGTAAGTGTGCAGGCATATGTTCCATCCGCCTGTCGTGTAATGGAATGTCTATAATCTGTCTTTGAAAGATTTGCCCATTCTGAGTCTGACAATCCATAAATATCCTGAAGATTCTTCGTAACGGTACCATCAGAGAATATACCATCTCCGTTTCCATCTGTAAGTGTATAAGAATTGCCTGTTACTCTATCTGTATACACTACTGTTGAAGCACTTGTAAATGTATAATCTGACGTTGTAGATGTATATGTATTTGTAATAGATGTTGTAATATCATTACCAAAGATATTACGAATCTGGCCACTTGTCAAATTTTCAATAATATTATTATTATTTCTGTCAAGAATA
>CAKRCJ010000424.1 GCA_934307185.1 uncultured Roseburia sp. | reverse complement strand
TTCAAAGATTAGGTTATTGGACCAAATACTCTCTTAAATCAGAGATATCTAAAGCTGATTGGCAAAAGCTTATCCTTAAAGGTAAGCTTAAGCCTAAAGGAAAATTGTTTGTCGGTATTAAATATGGCCAAGATGGTACCAATATGGCCATGTCGATTGCAGTGAAACAAGAAACAGGAAATATCTTTGTAGAATCAATTGATTGTAGGTCAATTAGAAAGGGTAATACCTGGATCATTGACTTTCTTAAAAAAGCCGATGTACAAAACATAACCATTGATGGTTCGGTTGGCCAAAGCCTTTTAGTTGATGAGTTAAAGAAAAACAAAATCAAGACTAAGGTTATACTTCCAACCGTTAAAGAGATTATCATAGCAAACTCAACGTTTGAACAAGCAGTATATGGAGATAAGATTTGTCATAATGACCAACCATCTCTTACGGCTGTAGTTACCAACTGTGAAAAAAGAGCCATTGGAACAAGTGGCGGTTTTGGTTATAAAGCATTAAAACCTGAAAACGATATTGTACTGATGGATAGTGTGATACTTGCTTATTGGCAATGTAGTGTGTTCAGAGAACGCAGAAAACAAAAGATTAGTTATTAGAAGGGCTAGAGATAGCTCTTTTAATATATGCGATACCACCGCACACAATAGTGGGAAGAAAGGACTCTAAAATGAGCGAATTTAAAGAAATTAAAACACAAGAAGAATTTGATGCATTGATTAAGGAACGTTTGGAAAGAGAAAGAAAGAGTTGGCAGGATAAGTACTCTGATTATGACGATCTTAAGATAAAGAACGAGGGTTACAGCGCTGAAATTACTAAATTAAACCAAGAAAAGAAAGACTTTGAATCCAAGACAGCTGACTATGACAAACAAATTAATGAATTAAATTCTAAGGTCAAGGGTTACGAGACCGACTCGGCAAAAACGAGAATTGCCATTGAAAAAGGTTTACCTTATGCGATGGCTAAAAGATTAAACGGCACTACTGTTGAAGAAATTGAAAAGGATGCCGATGAAATGGTCAAGTATATGGGTAAACAAGACCCAGCTCCATATAGCTCACATGAACCTCAAACTTATTCTAAAGAAGGTGAAAAAGAAAGAGCGTTTAAGGAGCTTGCACAAAAATTGTCAACAAAATAGGAGGAAAATTTTAAATGGCAACACTTCAAAAAGGAACTTTGTTTCCAACAAAACTAGAACAAGAATTATTTAGCATGGTAAAAGGACATTCTTCACTTGCTCTTTTATCAGGTCAAGAAGCTTTACCTTTTACTGGTAAAGACATTTTTACATTTGATTTCTCAAGTGATATCTCTATCGTGGCAGAAGGTGAGGCAAAGCCTGCAGGCGATGCAAAAATCGACCCTGTTAAGATGGTTCCATTAAAGGTTGTTTACGGTATGAGAGTAAACGATGAATTTGTTTTTGCAGCTGAAGAAAAGAAAGTTGATTACTTAAAGAAATTCTCTGAAGGTTTCGCTAAAAAGCTAGGCGCAGGCTTAGATAAAATGGCATTCCATGGTATCAATCCTGCTACTGGTAAGTTATCAACTGTAATTGGTGATAATAACTTCGATAAAAAGATTACTGCTAATGAGGTTGAATATGATGCAACTAAAGCTGATACAAATATCGATGCAGCAGTTGCTCAAGTTGAAAGTGCTGAATATCGTGCAAACGGTATTGCGATTTCTTCAACAATGAGAGGTGCTATCGCTTCATTAACTGCTAATGGTCAAAGAAAATATCCTGATTTTGCCTTTGGTGGCTGTCCTACAACTCTAGGTTCTATGCGTTTAGATGCTAACCCTACAGTTTCAGTTAAGGCAACTGATGAAAGCGAAGCTAAAAAGGGTGTTGACCACGCTTTAGTTGGTGACTTTGAAGATTGCTTTAGATGGGGTATCGCTAAAGAATTACCATTAGAAGTAATTGAATATGGTGACCCTGATGGTGCTGGTGATTTAAAGAGAAACAACCAAGTATACTTACGTTCAGAAGCTTATATTGGTTGGGCTATTATGGAT
>CAKRCJ010000423.1 GCA_934307185.1 uncultured Roseburia sp. | reverse complement strand
GTCCAAACCACCTGCACGGCGGTATCCGCGGATTCCATTACTATAATTGGGATTCTGAGCAGGTTGGAAATTCCGTTCGTTTCACACGTATTTCTCCGGACGGAGAAGAAGGTTATCCGGGTACTCTGACCATGAGTGTGACTTACTGCTGGAGTGAAGACAATGAGCTTTCCATCACCTATGATGCATCCAGCGATCAGGATACCGTATTCAACACAACAAACCATTCCTATTTCAATTTGAACGGCGAAGCTTCCGGTTCCGTGCTGGAGCATATTCTGATGATCAACGCCGATCAATACACCGAGACAGACGAAAATGATCTGACCACAGGTGTGATCTCTGACGTGGAAGGTACACCGTTTGACTTCCGCACACCAAAGCCAATTGGACAGGATATTTTTGCAGAACATCCACAGCTGAAATATTCCAAAACCTATGACCATAACTTTGTAATTAATGGAACAGGACTCCGCGAAGCAGCTGTTTTACAGTCAAAAGAAAGTGGTATCCGCATGACCTGTTTTACCGACCAGCCCGGTCTGCAGCTATATGTGGCAAACCAGCCAATGAAGCTGCCTGGAAAAGAGGGTGTTCCTTATGCCAGACATACAAGTGTCTGCTTGGAGACACAGCATTATCCGGACGCTATTAACCATGAGAACTTTCCGAGCATTGTTCTTCATCCGGATGAGACTTTCCGTTCCAAGACATTATATCATTTTTCAACATTTTAAATAAGTTTTACAAAAAGCCGCGTCATGCGGTTTTTTGTCTGTCCTGCACAGACAGTGGCTTTTTGTGCTAATTAAAAAACATGATTTTTCAGGTTATACACTTGTAAAGCTTTGCATTTTGTATTAGAATGTGAAATAAAGTTATCGGAGACGATAACCAAATAATGATTTTTATTTAATTATAAGGAGGGAATAGCAATGGCATACGTAATTTCTGATTCATGTGTTAGCTGTGGAACTTGCGAACCAGAATGTCCAGTAGGCGCTATCAGCCAGGGAGACAGCCAGTTCGTTATCGATGCAGGTTCTTGCGTTAGCTGTGGAACTTGTGCAGGAGTTTGTCCTACAGGAGCAATCAGCGAGGAATAATTTGTAAGTACCCATATTGGGAATTATCTTACATAATGAGAAAAATGTACCTTTGGTACAAGGAAAGCCGTCATGCATGTGACGGCTTTTTCTTTCCCCATTTTTTCAAAATCGGTTCTTTTTTCTTTTTTAAATTTCCACGGATTGCCTCATCTAATTGCCGGAAACGTTCTTCTTCCAGTTCCTCCCGCTCCCTCATAAGATAATTCATTTCTTTTAATACCTGCTCTCCAACATCTTCACTGATTGTTTTACTGAGATTTTCATTGTTTGCTGCAATTGCTTTTCCAACTATATCTGTCATTAATTCTGTGAACTGTGCCATACGTTCTGTATTATCAAGAACACTCTGTTTTGCTTCTGCAAGTGCAAGTGTTTCCGGGTTTTTAAAATATACCTGCGGATTTTTTCCATCTTCCGTTTTTACGCATGGTGTTCCGGTAAGCTCCGGTATTTTCTGCTCAATATCGCCGTTATGTACAATCATTTTTATTGCCTTTAACTGATAGCCCTTCTCTTTCAACTCTTTGATATGCAAAAATTCCTTAATGTTTTCCTGTGTATAATACCTGTGTCCCATCTCATTTCTCGGAATATTCAGTTCAAGTTCTTCTTCCCAGTAACGCAATACATGCGATTCAACATTCACCATATTTGCTGCATCCGATATCATATAACGTACCTTTTCCATATAGCCTCCTTGTTCTATGTATTACAAAAAAGGACAACATACCAAATACTTGTCCCACAAAATCTGTGGGATTTTCTTTCGTATATTGTCCTTTTATTCATTCTATAAGCATATTATAAATATCTTATCCAAAGTCTACAAGAAAAATCGTTCGCCTTTTTCAGACACATTTTTTCAATTTTCCTAATTCTTCTCCATATTTGCAAACTTGGTGTACTGTGGTAACCAGACAAGATTAACGGTTCCAAT